>CAZDAF010000246.1:0-6099 GCA_964503115.1 uncultured bacterium | reverse complement strand
TATCCCAGTAGCCTTACCGTCGGGACTAACGATATTCTTTTCATAAAGCGGTGTTTCACGGATACGCTTTTTCAGATATTCCCATTGCTCGTCAGTGGTCGGTATTTCTTTAATAAGCCGGCCCGTGTCAAGCCGGTTAACGGCCATACGTTCGAAGCCCAACTCAATAATTTCCTGCTCGCCCCTTATATTCCTGATATTGGTAAGGCTGACGACCTCCTTAACGCCTTCTATTTCTTCCAAGGCCCCGGTCATACGCTCTATTTTTTTGAATATCGCCCGATTATAAATGCCACCGTCCGTAATGAGGCATATTACGCTCACCTGATCGTCACCGAATATTTCCTTTACTTGTTCGAAATATACTCTCTCCGGGTCGCCGGGTACCATGAGCGTGTCGGAACTCGCGCTGAAATCCACTCCGGGTATGGGAAATGCGAAAAAGAGGCTCACCGCTGCCGCGAGAATGACGATGATCAGCGGATGGTCTATACAAATGGTTATAAAACGTTTACGCATGCTATTTAAGGAGTCAGGGATTCGAGAGTTCCAGAATTTTTGCTGACGGGCATCCTTTTGATTCTGTAAACTCTCTATTCATTAACTCTCTGATTCCTTTATCGAAATTGAATCAAAAATTCATCGAGGTCAAGGGCTGTTTCTCAGGCCGACCTTTGGGGCGTTGATCTCGATGTTTTTTCGCGCCACGTTGTTATCCGGATCGATATCAAGCACACGGCGCCATTGCTCGATGGCATCCTTTCTCCTGTTCAGTTTCCAGAGCGCGGCAGCGAGGTTGTTCCGGCTTCGAATGTGCTTCGGGTCTATGTCCAAAGCTTTATGAAAGTTTTCCACAGCTTCCGTCGCTCGATTTTCTTCCAGCAGCGCCAACCCGAGATTGTTAAAGATATCCGGCTTGTTTTTAATCTTCTCGGCCAGTTTGCGGAAATGTATTTCGGCTTGCGCCGGTCGATGGAGTTTGAGTAGCACGACACCCAGGTTGAATCGCGTTCTCGTGGACTTTTTATCCACTTTCAGCGCGTTTTCGAGCGTTTTGCGGGCTTCCTCCAATCTCCCCGCCAGAACCAGCGCAATTCCCAGGTTGGTGTGTGTTTTCGAATATTTCAGCCCGGTCTCAGCCGCCAGCCGGTAATGGCGCAAACCTTCTTTTAAGCGACCTATGTCGATAAATGCCTTCCCCAGATTCGAATCGAGATTCACGTCACCGTAACCCGTTCGAGCTCGCACCAGATCGCCCACTCCTTGCTCGACAAGTTTTCTGCGCAGCTTTTTATCCTTGACTGTTTCGCTCATTTTAATCAATGCGCTACCCCGGTAAAAAAGCAATTTCATGTCCTCAGGTATAAGCTCGAGCGCTTTGTTGTAATATACGATGGCCAACTCGATTCGCCTGGCGTGTCCCGCCGCTATGCCACTCTGCCATAATATGCTCGCGTGGCGATGTCTGTTGGATCGTTCTATCGACGAAACGAGCCAAAGCGCCGGAAGAACTATTGCTAAAATAAACACAACGGCCTTGCGCCATTGAGGTTCGGAGTACAATTCGGAAACAAATACTTCTCTCTCAGGCATGCCGATCGCCCTCTCCCAACCGAGCGACAAGCCCATAAATATCCAGAAATACTCTCTCAAGGGGGCAATTCCCATAACGGAGCTGACGAAAAGCAACGCGCTGAAACCCATAAAACCGGTTAAAATGCCCGCGTGCACCCAGAAATCCGGCGGATGTTTTATCCTGCGCAGCGTCTTCAGTCGATAGTAAAAATAGAATCCTAAAAGGACTAAAAAGCTTGCCAGTCCAAAGCTGCCCGTTTCACTCCAGAATTGGATGTAAGCGTTATGCGGTTTTTCCGCATTTTGAATTATGTGGCGTATTTTAATTACGTTCTTCTTCTTGAGCACCACGCGGATATAATTCAGGTAGTTGTAATGAAAAGCGCCGATCCCTACACCCAATAACGGGTGGTCACGCACCATCTTCATGGAAACTTCCCACATCAATATTCGCCCGCCTACCGCACGTTCACCCAGGTGAGCGAACCTTTTGACCGGTATCCGGCCCACCAGCGAAGCCGCTGCTATCGCAATGATCGTTATTACCGCCGCCGTACCTATCGCCCCGGCGACAATCTTGACCCTGCCCGGCGAAATGATCACCCACGCAACGCTCAACGCCAGCAGCGCCAGACCCGTACTGATATACGCGCCCTGGCACTCGGTAATTACAAGTCCCATCGCTATAAGCAGAGACGCCGCGATACTCGATCCAAGTATCAAGGCGCGTTTGGCCTTTTGCCCGCCAAGGCTGTAGCCCGCCAGACCCAAGGCGAGCGTAAGCGGCATTAAAAGGCCCAGAAAAGCGCCGAGGTAGTTCGAGTTGCCCAGCGTGCCTATCGAGTCGGAGGTCACTTTCAGGATAGGATCGCTCTTCAACTTCTGCGCTATGCCCCAAAGCGACTGGACGCAAGCCACCGGCGCCAAGCCTATAAGTATCACAAGAACCCGCGTCCTCGTGCGCGCCAGATTGGCCACAAGAGCGCCGCCCACTGCCGCTGCGAGCATCGCTATCAAATATTTCGAGCTCTCGAAAGACACCGAACTTCTAAAAAACGACAAAACACAGGCAAAGAGAAAAAGTACCGCTGGAATGTACAGCCGCGTCCGCACCAGTTCGAGTCTGCCTGAAAAAAATATATAGGCGCCCCAAATCAAGGCTATGAGTGCGACGGCCGGCTCATAAAGCCACGCCTTGGGCATTATGAAATTGCTCTTGGTCTTCCACGAAAACAGCAGGGGAATCCCGATGACTAATATGGAAAGAAGGACAAAAGCCGCCTTTTCGAGCAGTGCGGCCCATGAAAACCGTGACGTTTCCCCCGAACTTTTCCCGGATTCACGAACTTTAGTCCGCCTGGTTTTGCGCGCCGGTTGCTTCCCTGCCGCCATTTCTTCGCCCCAACCGATAACTACCTGAAATTTCTAACCGATTCTTTCAGCACCGGCACACGTTCCCGCAAAAGTTTTTTTCTCTCGGCATGAATTTTTTCCGCCCGTTCTTTGATCGCATCGAATTTCGCCCGGTGCTTCTTCAGCACCTTCACCGCTCGCGGCCGAGTGGGCGATCCGGGCGCAGTCGCCTCACGAACCAGCCAATCCAACGTTTTCCCACGTCCCCGGATGAGGTTGTCAAGTCGCACGAAAGTCCTCAAGAGGATTATGGTTGTGGGAAGTACTTTTTGCACTTCCGCCCTATGTTGCGAGTAAAACTGTATCTTGCCACGCAGGCGGTTCTCCTCGGCAATCTCGGCCTCCTTGACGATAAACTCGATCCTATCGAACAGCTTGGGAGCCAATTTTTCCGCAGTGTCGATTAAAAACGTCAGGTTTCGCGTCAGCACCGCAGCGACGGGTAAAGGATTGCGAACTATCACCCGCCTCCTTTTTTCCAGCCAATCTTCAAGCTTGTCGCGCTCAGGCAAATACTCGACCACTTTCGGCGGCCTTTTCCGATCAAGACCGACCTCAACCGCTTCCCTCATATCGAGTTCGATCTTCCCACCCTCTTCCATTTCCACCACGACGTTCCCTTCTTCGACCCCAATTCGGGTGGATGCGTCCGGAGCAACGGCAATTCCAAAAACCGTGCCGCGAACTCCCGCCACTGCGGAGAGGGTTTGCACCTGGAAATAATGCGGTCGCTTCTTCTTGCCCCCGGGGCGGCGATGGACGTAAACAGTGCCGCTATAAAGCATGGCCGAGGTGAGATCGTTTTTTTCGGCGCCGGGTTCGTCCACCTGAAATTCGCTGCCAGGCCTGACAATCGCCACGTGCCCGCCTTGCAGCTCGACGGACACTTCCCCGGTTTTGCCTGTCCGAATTACATCGCCTCCTTTGATCTTCATCCTCGGGTGAAGCGAGGTTTCTCTGCCGTTACGCATCAAGCGCGCTTCCCCTTTCACCTTCAGGACGGCGCCGACCCCTGCACCGTCCGCGCCGGCAGTAAAAACGACGCAGAAAAAAATAATTAGAACCGACAATATTTTTATTTTATGCGACATGAATCTCTCCTCGGGCCTGTTTTCCTTTTCAAACAAAGGTGCCATGGACTGATGATATTTCGCCAATCCACATGAGTCAAACAGCTCTCAATAAGTCGCCTTTTATAATTCCCCGGCCTCTTCAGCCTCTAATGCCTGATGGATGATGTACGGCAGCTTGTCTATAGAAGCCTTCTTGCCCATGTCTCGCGCCAGGTAACGCACTCCGGCGATTACTTCCTCTCTTGTGAAGCCGTCCTCCAACAGATAGGTTATTTGAGCAATCGCTTCGTCCATGTGCACGTCGTCGTGTTTGATCTCCGCTTCGTCGAAAAAAGTCACGGCGATCTCTTTAATCGTCATGATTTTCTTTCCGACGGGGAACATCTCTTCGTTAATTGGCGACTCGACAGGTTTTTCTCTTGCCGTCGCCGACGTTTTTTTACGAGGTTTTTTCTCTGCTTGCGGTTTTTTGCCATGCACGTCTTTAGATTTAATTTCAGGTGGATGGCTCTCCACCCCGCTCACAACATCACTTATCATAACACTGTATATTTTATACAGGGTACCGTTTCTGTCCCTGTCCAGCGGCTTTATTTTACCCATGGCCATAAGTTCCGACAGCGTTCGCAACAACCTGCGCTTGCTCAACCCCGTCTTCTTGCATAGCTCACTCATTCCCACTCTGCACCAGTCTGCGCCTCGGACAACGGCAAGTAAAAAAAGATGAATAAATACAACTTGAGCCAGGGGATCGAGCGATTCGAATTCTCCCATCAATGACGTTGGGTTTATACCGGAGACAGGAGTAAATTTATGCAGCCGCTCTCCATTGAAATCGACTATGGCCTTTTCGTTCCGGGTGGCTTTTTCTACCTTAAGCAGCGCCTTTTGCCCACCGACGGGGCGGGTTACCAGATCCCGGCTGCCGGGGATGGGATGGTAATAATAATTTGAGAGTTTGCGAGCCATCGTAAACCTCCTATCATGCATATACAGTATGCTGATAATATAGTCTATATTATAGCAAGAAAATAAACTACGTCAACAGCAAATCGAATTTAAAGCAAAAAACATGGGGGGGGGATGGAAGCCATACCGGTCACCGACTTCATCGTAAATCAGGCCGGCACAAAACTATGGCAAAAGAATCAGTCGCTCTGGGATAGAATGTAATTTTGAAGCAGGTCGACGAGGCCCTGATCTTCAACGCTCATGCAATGCGGACAAAGAGACCGAACCTCGATGTCCACCACCTCGCGGGTAGTGGTGAGCTTTTTAATCAGCGCGCCTTCCATAGGGGTGCGCTCGGTGTCAAAGCATATCCAGTTCTCCATGTTTTCGAGACCGCAACCTTCGTTGTTGGGATTGCCGGGACTTTGCATGTCATGCAAAATACCCCTGTCTATATCGAAAAGATACCTGTACTTGACCGATTCCTTATTGAACTTCATGACAAATCCTCGTGGCCGATTACCCTAACACAACCTTCGGTCTTATTCAAGTGATGTTTTGTACGGTAGAGAAAAAAATCATTTTTTTCCCTTTCCATACTTGTCTGATTGTGATTCATGGTCTAGCATATTGATTTCTTTCTTGGGTAAAAGAGGCAAATCGTATTCAATTTGAAAAATCGACAAATAAAAAAGGAGGAAAAACAAGTGGCTGAATTAAAAGAATGCGTCATAGCCGACGGATTGAGAACACCTAATGGAAGAGCTCACAAGGAAAAGGGTTGGTTCCGGAACGTACGACCGGACATCCTGTTGACCAAGGTTTACGATGCTCTTTTCGAACGCAACGCTAAAGTGAAACCTGAAGACATTGAAGCGGTATTCGTTGGCACCGCGAACCAAGCCGGGATGCAAAACGACATCGCACGACTCGGCTGGCTCGCCGGCGGCTATCCTGAAAGCACTCCTACAAACGGCGTCAACCAACAGTGTCCTTCCGGCATGTCCTGCATCGAGCATGCTGCCCGCGCAATAATGTGCAATGAAGGTGATATTTTCATCGCCGCAGGCGTCGAGGATATGCAGAA
>CAZDAF010000245.1:0-6106 GCA_964503115.1 uncultured bacterium | reverse complement strand
GGGCAAAAGAGGTTCTCGATAAGTGTACAACAGAGTGATACACTACACTAGAACAGGCTCGGCGTCCAGTGTGAGTTCGACGGCTCTGGCCAGTCTTTCGGCGTCAGGCCGCTCGGCAAACTCCATCTCCAACTGGATCATATATTCGCCCGCCTCACGATCCACTAAACTCACGAAACGATCAAAAATCTGCGCTGGCAAGCGTTTGGGTATCTCATTCATGTTATTCGAATACCCCTTTTAAGATAAAAATTGCTTTTGTAGAAGGACGATGCGGTTTAATTACTCGCCAAAAACTTCTCGAAACCTTCTTTGTCCTGAGCCATACTGAAGCCTGTTTCAACGCTGACTTTTCTTTGTCTGACCAGTTCCTTCAGAGATTGGTCCATGGCGCGCATGCCTTCTTTGGCACCGGAGGTGATAGCGGAAGCCAAATGATGAGACTTGCCCTCACGGATAAGGTTGCAGATGGCATGGTTGCACACCATCACTTCAGTGGCGACCACTCTCCCCTCATTATCGGCGGTACGCAGCAGTTGCTGGGAGACGACTCCTTTGAGTGTGGTTGATAGCAGCAGCCGCGCGTGTTCCTGATCGCTTGGCGGGAAGACGTCGATAATACGATCAACCGTTTTCGTGGCGCTGTTGGTATGGACCGTGGCGTATACCAGCGTTCCCATTTCCGCCGCTGTGAGAGTGAGGGACATGGTTTCGAGATCGCGCATCTCGCCGACAAGTATGACGTCGGGGTCTTCTCGAAGCGCCACCCGAAGCGCGCCGGCGAAACTCTCGGCATGTATTCCCACTTCCCTCTGCGTTATTAAGCTATTTTTATTCGGATGGACGAATTCTATCGGGTCCTCGATTGTGAGTACGTGTTTTGTTTTTTCTTCGTTGATAATATTGATAAGCGCTGCAAGCGTTGTGGACTTTCCCGATCCGGTCGGCCCGGTCACCAGCACAAGCCCTTGTTCCATGTGGGCGAATCGGCTTATAATTCCGGGAAGATCGAGATCCGCAAGGGTTGGAATCTTTGTGGGGATGATTCTGAACACGGCCCCGATACCCCGTCGTTCCTCGAAGACATTTACCCTGAAACGGGCGACGGTGGGTATCGAGTAGGCAAGGTCGACATCACGGTCACGCTTCCATATCTCAATATGCCGGTCTTGCATAACCTCGAAAAGTATCTTTTGTAAACCTTCTACTGGAACCGGTTTGGTGTTCGGCAAGGGGGCGAGTTTCCCATGAATACGCATTCTGGGCAACGTCCCGGCAGTGAGATGAAGGTCGGATGCACTGTTTTGCACCATTACCTTCAACATCGGATCTATTTTGGCCATTGTTTCCCCCTGCTTAAAGCTTTTTTGCAGCTTTTTGCAGTACTTCCTTATCCTCGGCCTTCTCCAGGGCCGTTTCGTATGATATTTTTCCTTCCTGATAAAGCTTTACAAGAGATTCTTCCATAAGCTGCATGCCTTGGGCTCGTCCCGTTTGCATTACTGAAGCGAGCTGGTATGTCTTATTTTCCCTGACCAAACTTCTTACGGGAGTGGTGGCGATGAGTATCTCCGCCGCCGCCACTCGACCTTTGCCGTCGGTCGTCTTGACGAGCTGCTGCGAAATCACGCCGACCACCGATTCCGCCACCATTATTCTTATCTGAGCCCGTTGATCTCCCGGGAAAACGTCGATTATCCTGTCGATGCTTTGAGTGGCGTTTACCGTGTGCAGGGTGCCGATGACCAGGTGGCCGGTCTCCGCCGATGTGATGGCCATCGAGATGGTTTCGAGGTCGCGCATTTCCCCTACCAGTATCACATCGGGATCCTGCCGGAGTGCGGACCTCAGCGCTACGGAGAAAGACTTTGTATTATTCCCCACTTCACGCTGATTCACGAGGCATTTCTTGTCGGGGTGAATGAATTCTATCGGGTCTTCGACTGTTATGATGTGTTCATCTCGAGTTTCGTTGATATAGTTGATGAGCGCCGCCTGGGTAGTGGATTTTCCGCATCCCCCAGGGCCGGTTACAAGAACGATCCCTTGCTTTTGCCGAGCGAACGCCGTCACCGACGGCGGAAATCCCAATTCTTCGATGGCCGGAATATGCTGAGGTATGGCCCTGAAAACCATATCCAAGCCTTTCCTTTGCAGATAAGCGTTCGCCCTGAAACGACCCACTTCAGGGATTTCGTAGCTGAAGTCGAGGTCTTTGTGTTCTTTTAGCGTTTTCTTCTGCCGGTCATTGAGTATCTCCATGACCATTTTGAGATTTTCCTGCGGATTGAGGGGTGGGTTCTTCGAACGCAACAGGTCACCGTGCAGTCGGATAAGGGGCGGCGACCCAACGGCCATATGAAGATCGGATCCTCCTGCCGACAGAAGAAATTTCAGATACTGATCAACTTGAGCCACGTGGAGATTATAGCGAGTCCATAATATATTTTCAATACTTCTTTATTGTTGTAGGGATTTTTAACTTAGAAAGTGCCGTTTATTCGTCTTTTTCTTCGATCAGCACCTTGAGGTGATCTGCGAGGGTTTTGAGTTCTTTCACCAGGGACTCTATTTCCTTGACCCCTTTTTCGACCTGGAGGGCGATTTCCTCCACTTCCCTTATGGATGTTACCATCTGATCGCTGGCAGTGGTTTGCTGTTGTGTGACGAGTTTGATTTCCGAAGATGCCTGCCGGGTGCTTTCCACCATGTCCAGTATGTGCCCGAAATAATCTCCCATCCGTTCCACGGATTTGGTCCCATCGGCCACAACTTTTTTTTGTTCCTCTCCCATTTCCACCATGGTACCGGTGGATTTCTGGATATTTTCGACGACCTCTTTTACGGACTCCGTAAATTCCAGAGTACGGTTGGCCAGGCGGCGCACCTCGGTCGCCACCACTCTGAATCGCCGGCCCACCTCTCCCGCACCAACGGCCTCCAGGGCGGCATTGAGAGACAGGAGATTGGTCTGTTCGCTGATTTCCTCTATAACATTTATAACACTTCCGATTTGTTGCGCCTGCTCAGAAAGATCCATAATTTGTTCGGTGACTTTCTCGACCTGGTCGTGAATTTGGTTCATTCCCGAAATTGAGCCGGTGATGTAATCTTTGCCTTTGTTACACACCTCTGAAGTCTGTTGAGCGGCCTGACTGACTGATGCGGAAGAATCCGCTATGCGAGCGGCGGTGCTTGCTATTTCGCTGGTGGTGCTTACCACTTCCTGAACGACACTAGCTTGTTCCGTGGCTCCCGACGACTGCTGGGAAGTTATAACGAACAACCTCGATGTGCTGCCACCGAGCAGTTCGACAGCTTGGGCGATGTTTTCGATCAACGATTTACTTCTTGCGGTTTGGCGCCGGATGTTCGACACCATCTCATTGAAGGTCATCCCAAGCAACCCGATCTCATCCTCCGATGTGACTTCCACCTGCACGTCGAATTTCCCTCGCCCGATGAGCTTGGCCGCCTGAGCCAAACGATTAATGGGCGGCATCACCGTTCGCAATATAACCAGCACCAGCAACAGGCCGAGGAACAGCAGTGTTCCTATCAGGGCATAGCCTTCGATCCGCGAGTGACGAAGCTGCCGAGCGAGCGTATCAAGCGATATCCCGATTCGTACCCATCCAGCGGAAACACTGTCCTCAGCGGCGGCGACGGGGAACTCCTGAGCCATTTTCACCAAGGTACAAAAATCTATAAACGGCTCGTCTGTTTTGGAAGTTATATCCTTCGTAATGATTTCATCATTCTCATTGTTCCATGAGGGTGTGGGAAATTTGAATTTTTCCGGTTCGAGACCATCTCGATACTTTTCGAACACCAATTTTGAATCTTCATCGTAAAATACGACATACGAAACGGTAGGATCCTTGAAAAGTTTCCCGGCCTCTTTTGAAAGCTCCTCGGCATTCCGATTTTGAAGACCGAAAAATAACGTAACACTCGAGGCGAAGTTCCGTATCAGGGTTCTTCCATGGATTCGATAAAGGTTAGTCTCGGACTTGGAACGAAGATCGTTATTACGGTAAATGTAGTAAACCATGAACAGGCCGAATACAACCACTACCACAAGAAGATAGAGAACTATACGAACGCCGAGTTTCTTCCTGATCATCGAGAACAAGTCTTTATTCCTTCCGTCATCCTAATTCCAGCTAATGTATGTGGATCGCCTATTATCTATTTGATCACCTCGGCTGCCTGGCCGACCAGAGAGGTAGAGAACGAGACTTTCAGGATGCCTGCCATTTTTTGATTCAGGATCAACTTGCCTTTAGGGTAGAGCGCAATTTTTTCGGAAGGCGCGGATCCTTTGAGCAAAAGTTTGGCCTGCCCTGCCGCTTTCCTGCCCACATCTTCCATGTTCGGGATCAGGCCCGCCGTTGCTCCACTATGGGCCAGCTTCTTGTCTCCACAGAAAATGGGGATTTTGGCGGAAAGAGACTGAAGCACAATGTATTGATTACTGTGACTGCTCAATATCACAGGGTCTGTAAACACCCAAAGCAAATCCACTTTGGGCATGAGCTCCTGTAACTTGCCGGGAACTGCCTTAACCGAGCTCATGGCCGCGATTTCAAGAGTAATACCTATAGCCTTGGACTTTTTCTTGATTTCTTCCTCGTCGATCCGGGCGTACTTAGGGCTGTAGAGAAGACCGACGCGGGTTTTTCCCGAAAACAGTTTATGCATAATCATAAGTTGTTCTATGGGATCGGGTTCATGGTAGATACCGATTACCTTTTTACCTGCAAGAGCGATCTTGGTCGCTTGCACCGAATCACAATAAACAATTGGCACGTCTTCCAGGTACCACTTGGCCATTTGCGCGGCCAAGTTCCCCACCACCACCGCCACGGCGGGTTTCGAGGCTTTGAGATCCTTGCCCACCGTTCTCTGATGCTCATCACTACCTTTCAGGTTGATCTCCCGAAAGTTACCGGAAAATGCGCTATTGAATCCGGCGACCAAAGTTTTGTATTCGGGCTTTTCCGAGGAGAGCACCAAGACGGTTTCGGGGGACTGGGCATGTGCCGAAAATATCATTACGGACATCACCATCAGCCCGATAGCTATAAGCCCTTTCATAGCGATGCCTCGCCTTAGACCCAATGGATTTTTACTCATTTCTTTCTTCCACTCCCTTTTTTATTCGCAAGACCGTCTCCTGCATAAATTGAGGGAATTGCGTTAAAAAGAGCATTAGGTCCATTCTCTCGATGGATGCAAAAGCCGGGATCTCATGCACTAACTTGAAGTTTGTGAGAGTGCCTCCCTTATAGGGCTTTAATTCCACATCGCACAGGGCGAATCTGCCAAAGGCTACTGCAATTATACGAATAACACTTTCGTTACCTGTTTCATTCTTAACAAAGAATAAATCCGGTTTTAATTTGAGAAGCCCTGCATTGAAAATGGCGGGAACATATACCACAATGCCTGTGGGCGCCTGTTGCCATTGAGATAAATATTGTGTTTCTATCTTCAATCCCGGTGTAAACAGTGAAAGATTTTCCGGCTCCCTCATCCATGCGTCAATTTCCTCCGGGGAGGCGTCTATCCAGACCTGAGTTTCATGGACTTGCAGGAACTCCTCGAATATTTCGCCCCTGGGCCCTGCGGCCACTAGTTCATCAGCGTCCAGAGATGGATCGAAATGAGCCTGAAGCCGCGCTACCATCAGATCGATGCCACCGAAAACATATTTGGTTACGATTTTTATCATTGTTTCAAATGGCGCCAGTTTTCCTTCCGTTGGAATCTCAACGCTTAATTTGATGAAGAACTTGATCCCTTCCTTTGCCCGATTGAATTCCATCCGAGCAGTCATGAAAATGGAAGGGCTATCCCAAAAAAACCATATCTTGTTCCCCTCGGACTTCACCGCAATTATTTTGCCTTTGAGCTTAATCCCTGCTTTATCTACATCAAAGGGGAAAACGTCTCCTATTGAAGGAAATCCGTTCCCGAGAACCTTTTTTTCCAAATCGATTCCCGTACCACGGTATAATTTTACCGACGGATCGGCCATAAAGTCAAGAATTTCTTCAAGAGTGGCTTTTATCGTTGAAGTCTGCTCATAGGTCATTGCCCG
>CAZDAF010000244.1:0-6115 GCA_964503115.1 uncultured bacterium | reverse complement strand
GGATAATTAGCGAAGGAATAAAGATAAAGGTAAATCTTTTTAGAGATGTCTTCATAAACAATAACTTATAGGGTTTTTACGGAAACGGTTCAAATTTGAGTTCCTCATTATAATGTGCGGTTAAAATATTAGCAAAATCCTTTGATTCAGTCAAGAGCCATAACCGGCAAGGAGGCGGTTTGAAAGCTTATCCTTGACAATATCATTGACGCTCTCGCTTTCCGGCAAATAAAACGCTGCATTTCAACGAAAAAAACGTTCCGCCCACGCTTGACATTTAACACGGTATCCGAGAAGGGCAAAGCCCGTCCCGGACAGGCCGTATGGCTCGAAGGGTACGGAATACATTTTACCATGAAAGAATCGCTCAATTTAGCTATAAATTAGCCCATCTTGCGCAACTTGCGGATAATCTATGATAATGTTTTCAACCTTGAGCGGCTGGAGGTTCTTTATGCCTCGAGAGACGAAGCCGCAGGTTGAGTATTTAAACAATATCAATAGGAGGTATTTTGATGGCTGAAGTGAAATTTGACGGTAAAGTGGCGATAGTAACGGGCGCCGGCGCGGGTTTGGGCAGATCACATGCCCTTTTGCTCGCCTCACGCGGCGCAAAAGTAGTGGTTAACGATCTCGGCGGCGCTATGGACGGTTCCGGGAGCAGCTCCACTCCGGCGCAGAAGGTGGTTGATGAAATCAAGGCCGCCGGTGGAGAAGCGACACCCGACTACAATAACGTTCTCGACGGCGATAAAGTCGTTAAAACCGCCATTGACGCATACGGCAAGGTGGACATAGTCGTTAACAACGCCGGTATTCTACGGGACATCAGTTTCATAAAACAGACCGAAGAGGACTGGGAAAAGGTTTTAAAAGTTCACCTTTACGGCTCTTGGAGTGTAACGAAAGCCGCATTTCCCATAATGCGGGAGCAAAAGTACGGCCGTATCGTCATGACCACCAGCGCGGCGGGACTGTTCGGTAACTTCGGTCAGACGAACTACAGCGCCGCCAAGCTGGGAATCGTCGGACTGGCGAATACAATCAAGCTCGAAGGCGCGAAATACGACATCAAGGTGAACACCATCGCTCCAATCGCAGGCTCGCGCTTGACGGAAACCGTCATGCCGCCAAACCTGGTCGAGGCACTCAAGCCGGAGTTCGTCTCCCCACTGGTGGCTCTGCTTTGCTCCGACCAATGCCCCGATACGGGCGGAATTTATGCCGTCGGCGGTGGGTTCTTCGCTCGAGCAGCCATATTCCAAAGCCAGGGGAA
The DNA here is from genome assembly GCA_964503115.1 of uncultured bacterium. GTDB lineage: Bacteria > RBG-13-61-14 > RBG-13-61-14 > CAYWKU01 > CAYWKU01 > CAZDAF01. The sequence continues at coordinate 4,839 of CAZDAF010000244.1, read as the reverse complement.
ATTCCTGCCGACGGACAAGCCCATCGCACCGGAAGACGTGCAGGGTGTTTTCGATGAGTTTACTAACATGGAAGGCGCCACCGAGCCGAAAAACCTTGGAGAGGGCACCGGCGTTATAGTGGCGAAATTCCTGAGTCAATAGGAGGTGACAAATGAGTATTAATGTTGACGGTCTCGGCAAAGAACTCGAGACAATACATTTTTCGTGGGATCCCAGAGACGCAATACTTTACAACATCGGCATAGGCGCAACCGAAATCGAGTATGTTTGGGAGAATAATCTCAAGGTACTGCCTACTTTCGCGGTTGTGCCGCCTTTCAGGTTGCTCGCAGCGAGCCTCGGGCCGATGGGAGCCAACCCGATGATGGTGCTCCACGGGGAGCAGAAGATTGTTATAAAGAAGGCGCCGCTGCCCCCCGAAGCGAAAACGATAAGTACCGGTAAAATCAGCGAACTTTACGACAAAGGCAAAGGCGCCCTGTACCGGGTGCATACCGTCACCAAGACCGAGGACGGCGAGGAGCTTTTCGACAATACTTTCAGCATTTTCGTACGAGGCGCGGGAGGATTCGGCGGAGATAAGGGGCCATCGGCGGGTAACATTGCACCCGAGCGCGATCCGGACGTGACCATCGAGTACCAGACGTTGCCGATCCAGAACCTCATATACCGCCTCAGCGGCGACATCAACCCGCTGCACGTCGATCCGAACTTCGCAAAAATGGCGGGGTTCGATAAGCCGATATTGCACGGACTGTGCTCCTTCGGGTTCGTAGCGCGGGCCGTCATCGAGGGGTGCTGCGGCGGAGACCCGGACAAATTGAAGGAATACGATGCCAGGTTCCGCGATGTTGTCTTCCCCGGCCAAAAAATCACCACCAAGTTATGGAAAGAGGGCGACGGTAAATGTATTATCGAGGCGTTCACTGACGACGGTCGCCAGTGCATAGCCAACGCCGCCGCGACTTTTGCGACCTGAGTTGATTTCGAAGCCCTGAATTTTTCCAGTAGCTGAAAAAGGCCCCTTGCCCCTAACCTGTTTAGAGGGAAAAGGGGCCTTTCATACTATTATCATCCGTGAACCGATATATTTTCCCCTCTGTCGGCCGGGTAATTTATAGCGGGAGGATTCTTTCCTTGAAACAAAATGGCATGCAAAGTATCATATCAGCGACTTTGGAAAAATTTAACCGGGATGATTTATTCGAGGATATTATTTGATGGAAGAAGTTAGCCTGCTTCGCCACCTTGGGTTGGACCTGTTATTTCTGTTGCTGGTGGGGATTTTTCCGTCACTTGCCGTGTGGAGCAAGGATCGGCGCAAAAGCGGTGCGGCGGCGTTTTTAGCTGTGTTGGGAGTTGCGCTTTTTGTCGTAGCGGCGGCGCATATGAATCTCTTCGACACCCTTGTTCGTCTTCCCGAGTTCGGCTGGGTGCACAGATTGACCATTGGCGTAATTTTCGGCGTTGCGGCCTTGCCGGTAGCGTGGCTCGCCTCGAAGAAAAAAGTTAAGGCCGGATGGATATTGGTTTTCGGACTGCTTTTATGGGTAACTTTGTTCGCACAGGCGGTTTCATTAAAACTTTTGAAGCCTACGCTGGAGGAGGAAGTATCCATTCGGCGCTGTATGCGGAGGATGGAGGTTTCTATCAGGTTGAAAGACCCCGGCGGGCTGGCGCGCAATATAAAATCCATGCCCATACCCCCCAAACCGAGGCTTTTCGATTTAGTGCTTATGCCGCTGCTCGAAAGTGCGCTTTTTCACAAGCACCCCGCGGTGGCCGAAGCTGCGGCCCAGAAAATAGGCGAGCGTGGCGACCCGGGGGCGTTGCCGGTCCTGCTCGATGCTATGGACATCACAGCTCCCGCGCCGCGTAAAAGGATGGAAAAGGTCGCCGATAAACTGTCGAACATGCCCCGGGCCGCAAGCGTTCTCAAAAAAGTGGTGCTTAATGGTAAACCTGCGCGACGCAGGGCTTTAGCGCTGCTGGCCGAAAAGCATCCGAACGAGCTCGAAGCCGCCATGCCGGATTTGTTGCGTTATGGAGACAAGGAATTGCAGTCGCTCCTGAATCAACTCGTACGTTCAGGTGCAAGCGGCGTGGACGTGTCGAAGGTGTTGGACGCTCTTGCGGCGGCGCTGTCGTCGGACGATATCGAGGCGAGCGGCGCGGCGGCGGAATCGCTTGCCGCATTGGCGGACCTTCCCGATGTTCGCGAGCGGATTAAGCCGGAGCCGTTGATAAAGTTGCTTTGGAGCGCCCACCCTTCGTCTCGGCCCGCTGCCGCGCGGCTGTTGAAGATTATCGGCGCGGCCAAGGCGACTCCCGTATTGCTCGATGCGGCGAGTTCCAAAGACCCGGTTACCGCCCGTGAGGCTATCGCGGCGCTGGCCACATTGCGGGTCAAGGAGGCGACCCCGATTTTCGCAAACGCTATTTCAAGCGCAAGTCCTTCGATGAGAGCGCTGGGGTATGTAGGACTGAGGAATGTGTTGCTTCGCAATATGCCCGCCGATTCGCCGTTGGTGCGGGAAATACAAAAGGCCGCCTCGAGGGAAAAGAATCCGGCGGCTCGGCGCGTGGCGGCGGAATTGCTCGCGTGGCTGGACCTACCCGGCGCTTTCGATTATGCCGACGGTCTGGCGACATCGGGCGCCTCGAATGCAGATAAATTGGCGGCAATAAAAGCTTTTAATCTGCTCGGCGAGGAACGGGCTTTGCCCCCTCTATTGGCGCTGGCCGGAGATACTGACCCCGAGATTCGGAGAGAGGCTGTAACGGTTATCGGCCATATCGGCGATTCGAGCTTGTTGCCCGAGCTTCACCGCATCGAGGACGATCCCGACGAGGCCGTCAGGGCGGCTATAGCGGCGGCAATCGAAGAAGTTTCGCGCCGCGAACCCGTAAAGGCGCCGCCCCCACCCACACCGGGGCCTTTCAGTCCCGGAGATTTCGAGGAACCGCGTGTGATGGAACCACCGCCATGGTAAGAGCCGACCGACGCGCCGTTTATACCTAACGTTTGCTTATTCAGAAACCCTAAGCGAATCTATTCCGAAAAGAAAATTCAAATTAGAGGGAGGTTGACCATATGGCACTGAGAAGCGCGGTGATTGTCGATGCCTGCCGGTCCGCAGTGGCCAGGGGCGGCAGAGGTATGTTGATCCACAAGCGGCCGGACGACCTGCTCGCCGAAATCCTCAAGTCTTTGCTCGAGCGGAATCCGGCGCTTGACCCTTACGACATCGAGGATATACGGATAGGCGCCGTTAACCAGATGACGTACTTCGCGGGTGGGGGCAAGTTCCTCGTTCACCTGGCGGGCCTCCCTCCCGAGGTTCCGGCCTCAACAACCAACCGGCAATGCGCCTCCAGTATGGACACTCTCCACGCCATTTCGGCCCAAATAATGATCGGGGCCATTGACGTGGGTATCTCCGTCGGCGTGGAGAAGATGGGGCGGGCGCTTATGGGAGGGAGAGAGATGGAATTCCGAGCGCCCTACCGGAACCCCAAAATGTTGCAAACCACTGATCTCCAAAAAAAGATGCCGCCCAATCACGATGAAATCTTCTCGGTACCGGTGCCTGATTACATCCTGAACGGTTTGCCATTCGCCATGATGCCCCAGACGGCGCAGAACGCAGCGGAGATGTACGGCCTCACCCGACAGGAACTGGACGAATATGCCTGTAACAGCCATGCGAAAGCGGCCAAGGCCGCCGAGGCCGGTAAGTTCAAGGATGAGATCATCCCGGTGGAAGTCGAGACGCCGATATTCAAAGAAGATAAGTCCGTGGACATGGAGAATAAGGGGGACAAAGTTATTTTCGATGTGGACGAATGCATACGCCCGAGCACTACAGTGGAGAAGTTAGCTTCCCTGCCTCCGTTGAAAATGGTTCAGAGTTGGTGTCCGGAACCCAAGGAGGTCTTAATCACGGCGGGGAACTCCTGCCCCACCAACGAGGGCACCACCGCCGTATTGTTGATGAGCGAGGAGGCGGCGAACCGGCTGGGGTTTACTCCCCTCTGCCGGATCAAAGCAATGGCAATCGCGGGAGTGAGGGGGTCGCTCATGGGCCTCGGCCCGATCCCGGCCGGCAAAAAGGCGCTTAAAAAAGCCGGCCTGTCCATCAAGGACATCGGGCTGATAGAATTAAATGAGGCGTTTGCGGCCATGTGCCTGCCCTTTTTGAAGGAGCTCAAGCCGGATCTGGAAGTCGTGAACGTTAATGGAGGAGCTATCGCCCTGGGCCATGCGTTGGGCAATTCCGGCTCCAGGATTATCACCACCCTGGTTCATGAGTTCAAAAAGCGGCCGGAGGTGAAATACGGCCTGGCAACAATGTGCGTAGGCGACGGCCAAGGCGCCGCCACCGTTATCGAGAGGATTTAACCGGGAGATTTACCTCAAAGGAGGATCGCCATGATAGATTTTGAACTGCCGCCGGAGGCAAAGACAGCCAAAAAAATGGTACATGGGATAGCGGAAGGCATGTTCCGAAAGCTCTCGCGTAAATACGACAGTTACGAGCATGAACATGATACGGTCGAGGAACTGAAGAAGATGGGAGGAACGGTTGAACGGGCAAGAGCAGGGATCGACGGTGCAAAGGACGATAAGAAGGCGGGCGATGAAAAGCCCAAGCGATCCCGCGGTCAGGGGGTGACCAGGGTAGTGGCATCCGAGGAGATGTCATGGGGTGACGCCGGACTCGCACTCTCCATACCCGGCCGAGGTTTGGGCAACGCGGCTATTATGGCAGTAGCGACGCCCGAACAAAAAGAACGTTTCGGAGGCAAGTACGCCGCTATGGCCATCACCGAGCCGG
>CAZDAF010000243.1:0-6131 GCA_964503115.1 uncultured bacterium | reverse complement strand
GCCGGCTATGAGGGCCTATCTGGTCAGCGCTTTGGAGGCGGCTGGAGACTATGATATAGTCGAGGTATCCAGCGGTTTCGAGGCCCTCAAGCAACTTCCGCGTAAGAACTTTCACCTGATTATCACCGATATAAATATGCCCGATATTAACGGGTTGGAGCTTATACATTTCGTCAAAAACAATGAGATATATTGTAAAATACCTCTAATGGTAATAACTACAGAAGGTCGAGAACGCGATAAAGAGAAGGGAATAGCACTGGGCGTGGATGAATACTTGGTTAAACCAATAGATATGGATAAGTTTATGGAGGTCGTCGAGAAGCTTGCGCAAAAAGGCCGGCAGGAGGCGGGAGGATGATGAGCCCGAGGGAAGGCGCTGATAAGGAATTCCTGAGCGAAGCGGAAGAGCTAATCGAAACGCTCGGCAAGGAACTTCTGCGCTACGAGGAGGCTCTGCACGGTCCTTCGGGCCGCCTGGATCCGGACATACTCAACGGTATTTTCCGCGCTGCCCATTCTCTCAAAGGCCTTGCAGGAATGTTCGGCTATGCGGACTTGGGTGGCCTGTCACACTCGATGGAAAATCTCCTCGACCGGATGCGGTTGGGAAAAGTGCTTTCCAGACCGGAAGTGCTCGATATTTTATTCACTGGAGTTGAAACGCTGAAAGGCTTGCTTGGGAGTGAAGCCGAAGCGGCAGAAAAAGCTGAGCGGGTAATCAAACAAATCGATCAGGCCGTGGAGGGAAAGCTTCCCGAGATTGAAAAGGCAGTTGAAGAAGCAGCTCCCCAGGTTGAAATAACCGAAGATACTGAAAGTGAAGTGGTTGTATTTGAAGGAGTGTCGCTTCCGAAGTCGGTGGTGGATGTCCTGACCGAATACGAGGAGTTTCGCCTGCTCGAAAACATTCGCTCCGGCACGAATCTCGTTAAAGTGCACGCTGCATTCGATATAGCGAACTTTGATTCCGAGCTGCCGAAGTTGATGGATTGGCTCAAGGAGCGTGGCGAGGTTATCACTACGCTGCCGGGCGGTACGGAAGTTGATGATGAACATATTCATTTCGACCTTCTGGCCGGGGTTGACCTGTCCATTGAATCCCTGAAAAACGATCTTAATCGGATGGGATATTCACTTTCCATTCTCAGGAGCAAGACGGAAGAGGAGCCTGCGCCGGAGTTACCCGTTCCGGCGGTCACATCGGAGAAAACTACGGATGAGGACATTGAGGACGCCGCGTTCGACAGCGCAGATATGGAAACCGATCAAGAAAGCGCCAGAAGTGTCAGCAGCACCGTTCGGGTGGACATTGCAAGGCTCGATCACTTGATGAACATTGTCGGCGAACTCGTCCTCGAGAAAAGCATTATCGGTAATATACGCGACATGTTGAGCCAAGAGCCGGGCATGAGAACGTTGGCCAACGATTTGTACAAAGCGCACCGTACGCTTGACCGAAAGCTCGCGGAATTACAGGAAGCCGTTATGGACGTGCGTATGGTTCCCATCGGCCAGCTTTTCGGCAGGCTGGGGCGTATCATACGTAAACTGGGAAGAGAACAAAAGAAACAAATCGAACTTACACGTTCCGGTATGGAAACCGAATTGGACAAGTTGATAGTCGAGGAACTGGCGGACCCGCTTATGCACATCATACGAAACGCCATCGATCACGGCATCGAGTCGCCCGGCATGAGGGAGCGGCATGGTAAACCGGCCGAAGGGCAAATAGATTTGCGCGCTTTTCAGCAGGGAAATCACGTTGTCATTCAAGTTGCCGACGACGGGGCGGGCATAGACCCTGAAAAGGTACGTGACAAAGCGGTCAATATGGGATTGGCATCGTCCGGGTCCGAACTTGGCCGCAAGGAAATTTTCGACTTTCTCTTCGAACCGGGCTTTTCCACGAAGGATGACATCAGCGAAATATCCGGCAGAGGTGTTGGTATGGACGTGGTGAGGCGCAACATATCAAACCTTTCGGGCTTGATAGAAGTGGACAGCGTACTTGGAGAGGGTACCACGTTCACCATAACGCTGCCTATCACTTTGGCGATAATCCAGACGCTTATCGTCGAGTGCATGGATCGCACCTATGCGCTGCCGCTTAGCTCGGTTCGAGAATGCCACATCCTGCAAAGCGAAGACATAAAAACCATCGAGCAGCGGGAAGTGATGGAGCTCAGGGAACAGACCATCCCTTTGTTGAGGCTGGGAACTCTTTTCGGTTACGAGAAGGATAACGGTGGGACACCCGGCGAAAAGGTGGATAAAAGCGTCCTCGAACCGGTGCCGGAGGAGCTTGCATTCCATATGGAGGGTGAGGAGAAAGACGGTGATAAGCAGTTCGTGGTGATATTAGGTATAGCGGACAAGCGCATGGGCGTGCTTGTAGATTGCATGCTCGGGCGGCAGGACGTGGTAATAAAGAGTTTAGGGGAAACGCTGGGTGACATACCCGGAGTGGCGGGGGCCACCGATCTCGGGAACCAGCAGACTGTTCTGGTGCTTGATGTCGGTGACCTGCTTGGCGAGATCGGGCATGGTTCCGATCGCGGCGCAGGCGGAACTCGGAAAGGCTAAAGCATGTACGAAAGCTTTTTCGGCCTGAAAATTAAACCCTTCCGCAAAACGCCCGACCCGGCTTTTCTATATCGCAGCCACGGGCACGAGGAAGCTTTGGCAAGAATGGAGCAAGTTGTCGACGACAGGGATTTGATGCTTTTAATCGGGGAAATTGGAGCAGGCAAGACGACTCTTTCGCGCGTGCTCATAGATGCCCTCGAAGGCCCGAAGCCCGTGCTCGTCGTGAACCCCGTTTTGACGCCGAACCAGTTCCTGCGCACCCTCGCCACCAGGCTCGGCGCCCAAAAACCCAGGCATTATAAGGCGGACCTCATTGACCAGGTAAATGATCTCATTTGGGAGGCCAACGAAGACGGTGCTCCTCCCGTCGTGATTGTTGACGAGGCACAGTTAATACCGTCAAGAGCGACTTTCGAGGAAGTTCGGTTGTTGACTAATTTCCAACTTGACGATTCAAACCTGATCGCTCTAATTCTGCTCGCTCAACCTGAAATCGAGCGGCGGCTGAATCGGAGAGAATATGAGGCATTCCGGCAGAGGATAGGTATGCGCTATGAACTCGGACCACTTTCCGAGGATGAAACGCCTCGCTACATCAAGCACCGCGTAAACGTCGCCGGAGGCGATCCGTCAATATTCGACGAAGAGGCCGAGATGTTGATACATCAATATTCACGCGGTATACCGAGGAAAATAAACAACCTTGCCTCCAGCGCCTTGCTCGAAGCGTTTGCGAGGGAACGGGATGTTATAACCGCTGAAATCGTGCGGGATGCGGCACATGACCTCGGTATGACGGAGAATGCGGAATTGGCCGCATAAATAATAGGTTGATTTAGTTCATGGATGTGCTGAAAGCCAGAAAACGCGCTCAAAAGAAAGGCGAAGAAAAAAAACCTCGCCCAAAGAAGAAAAAGCGCGCTAAAAAGTCGAAGGCTTCCGCATCACCGCCTGCCAAAAAAGTGGAAACCGCCCAGACGGGCGACCGTATGGTCGGCGGCGAAGCGGTGGAATCACCGGTCAGTAAACTGCCGGAAGACCCGTACGGGTCGCAGATTCCTGCCGAGACGGATATACCTGAGGGTGCCAAAAGTCCTGAGGAATTAGAGCTTACTGAAGAGGATCTAAACGGGCTTTACGGAACGCAGGAAATGCCGGAATTGCCGGATGTGGATATAACCCTAGAGGAAGGGTCGGCTGTGCTTGGTTCCGAGCCGGAACCGGCGGAGACCTTCGGGCAAGAACCGCCCGCCAGGAAGGTTACTGAGGGCGCCCGACAGACCGAGGAAATAAAGGCTGAGCCGGTGCGTGCCGAACCGGAAACGCAGGCCGCCGCTGAAGCCGAAGGAATAAAAGCGGCCGATTTTGACGAGTTTTACAAGATCGAAAAGGAGTTCGGTGAAGCTCCGCTCGAGTTTCTAAGCTTTATGTTGGGTCGCGAGGAATATGCCTTGCCGTTGGCACGCATAAGTGAAATAATAAAGCCTCGAACCGTCACCGAAGTTCCACGATGCCCGGATTTCGTGCTGGGTATCATTTCATTGCGCGGCGTTATCATCCCGGTGTTCGATCTTGCAGCGAAGCTCAAGTTCGGCAATGTCGGGTGGGAGCGTTCCGCGAGGATAGTGATAGTGCGCCGTTCGGACGGTGAGCTTGTCGGTTTATTTGTGGACAGTGTCCGGGACGTGGTGAGGGTTTTGCCGGATGACATCGAACCGCCGCCGCCGGCTTTGGCCGGCGTGGAGGCGCAATTCCTCGATGGCGTAGGCCGAGCCGAGGACAGTCGCAAGGCACGGATCGAATATACCGCAGACATTGATGACGCGAAGCGGATGGAATTACAACAAACCGCTCAACGAAAGTTGGTGATTCTATTGAATCTGGACAAGGTGGCTGTGCTGTGAAAAAAAATAGATCAAAAAAGGCCGGCGGAGCCGCGGCGGTGGCAAGTGAAAAAGAAATACGGCAGTTTGTCGTTTTTTCCCTCGAAGAGGAAATATACGCAGTAGACATAAACGTGATAAAGGAAATAATCCGCCCGATGAAAATAACGCCTTTACCCAAGGCGCCTCCTTTTATAGAAGGGGTGATCAATATTCGGGGGGATGTTATTCCGGTTATCGAGATGCGAAAGCGGTTCGAGGTTGAAGGTGAGAGAGACTTGCCTCCCAGGATGATAATAGTCCGGGTTGAGAATCAATGGGTAGGGATGATCGTTGACTCCGTTACGGAGGTTATTCGGGTTCCGGCTTCAGAGATAAAGCCGCCGCCAAAAGTAATGGGCGGAGAGGGGGCGCGATACCTCAACGGTGTCTGCCAGCATGGCAACGACTTGGTTATGTTGTTGAATTTGGACGAGATACTCACCAGCGAGGAAAAAATCAGCCTGAGTACTCTTCGTCCTCAAGACACATGAGACAAATATAAAAAATGCTTATAGTCGTTCGAAAAAGGAGAGGGTGGTAAAGATGATAGTTGCGTGTCCGAAGTGTAAATCACGTTACAAGGTTGACGACGCCAAAATAGGCGATCAGGGGTTGAAACTACGGTGCTCGAAGTGCAGCACAATATTCAAAGTCGTCAAGAAGGCGCCTGTTCCTGCTCCGCCACCGGAAGCTGCTGCTGCACCACCACCGCCACCACCACCATCTCCTCCTTCCCCTTCCCCTTCCCCTTCCCCTCCCCCTCCCCCTCCCCCTCCGCCTCCGCCTCCCGCACCGGAAGCTGCTGCTCCGCCATCTCCTCCTCCCACTCCGGAGGCCGCACCACCACCGCCACCATCGCCGGAGCCAAAGCCTTTCGCCGGCGCGACGGTGCTCGTGGCTACCGACGTAGAGGAAGTCAAATCGCAGATAGAACAGATTCTTACCGCTAATGAAATAGTACCTTTGCATACGGCGGACGGTGTGGAAGCACTGGAAATAATAAAAAAGCAGCATCCAAGGGCGGCAATACTGGATGTTTACCTCCCTAAATTGCTTGGATTCGAAATATCAGAGCTTGTTAAGAACGACCCGGATCTCAGAGGCATAGCAATAGTCCTGCTGGCCGCTCAACTCAATAGCCATCGATTTAAGCGACCTCCCAAGTCCCTTTACGGCGCTGACGGGTATATGGAAATCAAGGATATACCTACCTTAACGATGAATCTTCTTTCCGATCTTTTAGCCGGCCGAAAGCCGCACCATCCCATGGCGGAGTCGGAGATATTTCCTCACGGGCCTGCCGCACAAGAAGAGACCGTTCCACCTTCGCCGGAACCTGCCGTGCCACCACCACCGCCGCCGCCTGCACCTCCCCCTCCCCCTCCGTCACCTGAATCAGCACCGCCATCTCCTCCTCCCGTGGAAACCGCCGCACCACCGCCGCCGCCTCCCCCACCGGAAGTTGCCCCACCACCGCCGCCGGAACCTGCGCCACCACCCGAGCCCGAAATACCGCCCGAGGAAAAAAAGAAGCATGAAAAAGCCCAGCGCCTGGCAAGAATCATCATAAGTGATATACAGCTATATAATCAGGATGCCGTTATCGATGGAGTGCGT
>CAZDAF010000242.1:0-6182 GCA_964503115.1 uncultured bacterium | reverse complement strand
CGTTCCGGTCTCGTCGGACTGTCGAAAACTCGGCCATTCGATGCAGTTTGTCGAACTAATTGTGCGGGATATTACGCTTCCTACAGATCCGTACGGACCCACGCGGACGAGGGCCTGTAGCCTTCAGCCTTTAAAAGTCGGCATTACAGGTGGTAGACTTCTTCGCCCAGCAGATGTATATAATTAGCGGGGAGTACTTCGGCGGCTTTTTCTATATCCTTGGTGCCTATTATCAGTATGGCGTTATTTCCGTGCCTTCCGATAGCGGGGTACATGTAATCGACGTTTATTTCCTGTTCTTTAAGCGGTTTCAGAACGGCGCTGAGTCCGCCGGAATGATCGGGCACTTCGACGGCCAGAACGCGAGCCACGCTGTATTCGTAGTTTTGTGCGGCCAACGCGTTTGTCGCTTTTTCCGGATCCTCGACGATAAATCGTATAATGCTTTTTTCGCCCTGATCGACAACGCTTATGGCGCGAATGTTCAGCGATTCCGAGCCCATCAATTCGCTTATACCACTGAGTTTTCCCGGCTTATTGTTCAGCGTGAGTGTTATTTGTGAGATGTGCATTACAACCTCCTGATTTGAAACCGCTCCCGGGCGAAATTGTCATTTGTCGCCCAGGGCATCGTAACCGGCTTGAATAGCTTTTTGGTTGATTTTCACGAGTTTTTTTCTTCTCGCCCCGAATATTTCTCCGAGGTTATCGAGAACGGTGTTTATATTCACAAGCCCGCTTTCTCGAACGAATGCGCCGATCATAACCATATTTGCCGCGCGTAAATTTCCGAGTTTTTCCGCAATGGTAGTGGCTGGAATTTCGAAGACTTCGATATCACCTCTAAGCGGCCTGTTTTGCACCAGCGTGGTGTTTATAAACATTCCTCCGCCGGTCTGAATGGAATTTTGAAATCGTTCGAGTGAGGGATTGTTCATAACCGTGACAAAATCCGGGCTGGAAGCCACGGGGCTTGATATTTCCTCATCCGAGATGGCGACTGTGCAATGGGCCGTCCCGCCGCGAACTTCCGCGCCGTATGCCGGCAGGTAGGTAACGTGTTTGTTCTCGACCATCGCGGCGTAAGCTAGAGTGTATCCCATCAACAACACGCCTTGCCCGCCGAAGCCTCCGAAAAATGACTTAATCAGCATTTTTCTTCCCCTTTTTGCCGGAACGCTTCTTGTCCTTGCGGCGTCGGCGGTCGACCAGCACTCCCGGCGGGAATTCGTCCACCAAAACATCGTTGATCCACTTCCATGAGTCGGCGGGCGTTTTTTTCCAATTGGTCGGGCAGGGGCTGAGTACTTCAATGAGCGAGAAACCTTCATCGTTTATCTGCGTCTCGAAGGCGTTTTTAATCGCCTTTTTGGCGCTACGGATTCCCTTGGGAGAACTGATAGCGACCCGCTCGATGTAAGCGACGCCCGGAAGCATCGCCACCAGGTCGCTTATATGCACCGGGAAGCCGTGCATTCGTGCATTTCTCCCTTCCGGCGTGGTGGTGGTATACTGATCTAAAATCGTGGTGGGGGCCATTTGCCCGCCGGTCATACCGTAGTTGGCGTTATTGATAAAGATGACTGTTACACGCTCGCCACGGTTGGCGGCATGTATGGTTTCGGCGGTGCCGATAGCTGCGAGGTCACCGTCGCCCTGGTAGCTTATGACAAGCCTGTCGGGCAGGCAGCGCTTGATGCCGGTGGCCACTGCGGCGCCTCTGCCGTGGGGCGCTTCAACGCAATCGAAGTCCCAATAGTTATACGCCAGAACGGCACAACCCGCCGGGGCGATTGAAATGGTTTTGTGCGCCAGATTCATTTCCTCCAAAAGCTCCGCAATTTGTCTGTGGATGATGCTGTGACCGCAGCCGGGGCAGTAATGGAAGGGATTTTTCTTTAAGTATTTAGGCCATCCGTACAGCAGTTTCATGATGAGGACTCCTTTTGGATGGTGTGATAATAGAGGCGCGCGATGACCCTTTCCAATTCCATGGGCGTGGGTACCGACCCGCCCGGCCTGCCGTATGAGTGAACCTTTGTGTTGTCTCCGACGGCCAATTTTACGTCCTCTATCATCTGCCCGGTGTTCATCTCGAATACCAGGAAGTGCTTGATGCGGTTGGCGGTGTTTCTGATGATGTCCGAAGGGAAGGGCCATAGCGTTATGGGCCGTATCAGTCCCACCCGGAAACCTTCACGGCGGGCGCGTTTCATGGCCCCACGCGCAATTCGCGCCGCCACGCCGTAAGCCACCATCACGAGTTCGGCGTCTTCGGTGCCGCTTTCTTCGACCCTGGTTTCCTGCTTGGTGATGAGTTGATATTTTCGGTGCAGTTTCCAGTTGTGCTCTTCCATTAATGTGGGATTGAGGATAAGGCTTCTGGAAAATCTCGAAGGTCGTCCATCGGCGCCCCTCAGAGTCCATTCCTTGGACGGTAAATCTTTTACCGGCTCTCGAAATTCCACAGGCTCCATCATCTGGCCGAGCAAACCGTCGCCCAGAAGAATAACGGGATTGCGGTACTTATCCGCGAGATCGAAAGCGTCGAAGGTCAGGTCCGCAATTTCCTGCGCGGAACTTGGCGCAAGCACGAGAGTGCGGTAGTCGCCGTGTCCGCCGCCTCGAGTAGCCTGGAAATAATCCGCCTGGCTTGGCGCGATGTTCCCCAACCCCGGGCCACCGCGAGTCATGTTTACGATGACGGCGGGCAACTCCTGACCGGCGAGAAAACTGATACCCTCCTGCTTGAGGCTGATGCCGGGGCTCGAGCTGCTGGTCATAGCTCTCGCTCCCGTCACCGAGGCGCCGAGTATCATGTTAATTGCCGCCAACTCGCTTTCGGCCTGTATGTACACGGCGCCTTTAATCTTCGGGAGGTTTTCCGCCATATACTCCCCCAATTCGTTTTGCGGCGTTATGGGATAGCCGAAGTAGCACCGGCACCCCGCGCGTATCGCCGCTTCCGCCACCACGTGGTTGCCGCGCATGAGTTGCTTAGTCACGGTACACCTCGATAGCCACCTCGGGGCAAACGATAGCGCATGTCTGACACGCGTTGCATTTTCCCTGCGAAGGATCGAACTTAGCGGGGATATACCCCTTGGCGTTGTACGATTCGCCCTTTACAATGGCTCCTTGTTTGCAGCACATTATGCAAAGGCCGCATTCCTTGCAAAGTTCACCGTTGATTACTATATGTCCTTCCACCGGATTTTTCCTTTTGAGTTATTTTGAAATCGCCCGCACTTACAATAAGGGCAACCGGCCCGGTCGCCCTTATGACATGCTTAAATATAAGCAATATAATAATTTATCACGATAATATCCTTTTGACAAGCAGGGATGGGGATCATTTTCGAAAACGGTTGAAATCCGGCTTGCGCTTTTCAAGAAAAGCCGCCATGCCTTCTTTGAGTTCTTCACTGCCATAGGTCGAGCATAGCATCTCGATGCCGTGCGTGAAGCTCGGCATGAGCAGGTCGGACTCGAAATTGAGGCTGATTTTTGATATTCGCAACGACTGAGGGCTCATCTCGAGTATCCTGTCCGTCCATTCTTTTACGGCTTCGTCGAGCGTGCCGTCCGGTACGACGCGATTGATCCACCCGATTTCGCAAGCTTCTGCGGCGCTGTATCGGCGGCACAGGAAGACGATTTCCTTTGCTCGCTTGTCGCCGACGCATCGGGGCAGGAATTGTGTTCCGGCGAGCACCGGCGTGCTCCCGACTGTGGGGCCGACCTGGCCGAAGATACTCTTTTCGGTGGCTATACTCATGTCGCAAGCCATGTTCAATTCGTTACCGCCTCCCAGGCAGTAACCGTCCACGGCGGCGATAACGGGCTTGGGCGCCCAACGCATAAGCCTGAAAATCTCCCACAACTTCGTCACGAATACGCGCCCGGCGGCCGGAGTGAGATCGTGCATCTCGTTGATGTCCCCGCCGGAGCAGAAAGCTTTGCCACCCGCGCCGCTGAGAACGATGACTCCCACCGTACCGTCTCGGGCGGCGTCGTCGATAGACTCGTGCATCTCCTCGAGAGTACGGCTCCGGAAACTGTTTACCGATTTCGGGCGGTTGAGAATTACCCGGGCGACGTTATCGGCCTTCTCATAAACGATGTCCTCGTATGCCATCTCCGGTTCCTCCTGATTGATATTATTCATACTTTATCGTTCGTTTGTATCTGGCGTTTGCCGAGAAGATTTAATTTATATTTTCTTATGGTTTCGGGAGGTATAATTTCACCATCCGGGCTCTTGAAATATATTGCGTCAAAAGGACACTGCACTATACAGGCGGCGCATTGAACGCATAAATCGGCCCGGGGAATATTTACGGTATGTGACTGTTTATCCACTTCGTAGCAGTTTCTGGGGCAGACGTCCTCGCAGAAACCGGCGATTTTACATTTCTCCTCGTCAAGAAATATCTTGAAAAATCTGTCTTTATGTAATCCGCTCTTGTAAACGGGGGTACTGCCCGTTAAATCCATACTCAATACGAGAACGATGACAAATGAAACAAGGCTCCAGCGAAGAATAAAACCCCAGGCAAAAGAACCCATAAAGATGCTATAGATGACAATACAGAACACAAAAATACCCCACAGGCAGATCGGAACGCGGCCGAAATCGAATATAACGGTGTATTTACTGAAACTTGTCCCCTCTCTTTTTGGATTAAGCCATTTGGAGTAAAGAGGGAAGGAAACAAATATTAAAATTGTTATTCCCCAGATAAGACCCGTTATCGGCCAAAGCGCATCACGCTGGAAAAAAAACAATATGGGAGCTACAATGGCGGAAAACGGGAATGCCCACATGACGGCCATTTCCATTCGGTGCGCCAACGGGAAATCGACCTCCCTCATCTCAGGCGTTTTTTTAAGATCGTTTTTGATAAAACCGGGAATATCCTTCATATAAACCGGTCCCCAAATGACCTTCCATCCGGTTTTTTTCTTAATTACTTTCGGCTCGACTCCGGTAGCCCCGAGTTGGGGAAGAATGACGTTTTTATGATCCACAAGCTCTTCAATTCCACTGACCTTCAATACCGAAATAACGGAGTGATTCGTGAAATGACCTCCCGTGGCGGCGCACCATACGTTGATTCCCCTGCTGTCGGCCACCAGAAGATAAGCGTCCATGCCCTTCAACGCTCTCTTCAATCTTTCCACCGTCAGATGAAAGTTGCAGGTCAGAACGACGGGCGAGTTGCGGTCGGGATTACCTATTTTTATAAGACCGGTTTTACAGGGAATGGGCGGAAACCGCATGAAGGTTTCAAGTATGTTTATTATAATATATTTCAGTAGATTCATGCCTCATCCTCTCCGGGGCTTTTCCCTGCTACTTCTATGAAATTTCCGAGTCCGTTAGGTTTGACCGATTCGACGATAAAACCCGCATTTTCAATTTTTTCAGGCAAATCCCGCACGGCGCTCGTAGTGGTCTGGGTTAAAATATACGTGATTATCACAAGAGGGATTCGTATGAGCAAATGAATTATTCTCTTTACGATGTTGGCGGGTCTGACTTCATCCGCGATAAGCAACATCCCTTCCGGCTTTAATATTCTTCTTACCTGCTTGAGTGTAAATTTAATTTCATCGTCGCTTAATTCGGAGAAACAAAGCCCGCTGATTACCGCATCGTAGCCGGCGGCTTCCTCGTTTTCGAGTTCTGCAACGCCCATTTCGGCCAGTTCGATATTATCCTCGATGCTTGCTTCGGCGGCCCGCTTACGCGCAATCTCCAGCATTTCGGGGTTGATGTCGATTCCCTTGACGTGCGCGCCCGCAAGTGCGGCCCTCAACGAAAGCGCCCCCGTCCCGCAGCCGATATCGAGCACCTTCCAACCGCTTGATATATGCGACGCCAGCCTGTCATAAGTCTTATCCAGCGCGCCTAACGAAAGAATCCGAATGCCCTTATCGTATCTGCTCGGCGCGGATTCGAGAACTTTCATTAATACATAAGTGCTCATAGAAAATCCTCAACTCAAATGTGAAAATCCCGAACCGAGCGTACCAAAAATCAAGACCCATATCAAGTGTAGGGGCTTGGCGCAGTGCCATGAGGTAATATTGTGTGGAGTCAGCCTAAGTCTCATGTTGCTTGACATGAGTGGCAGGTCCGGCAAGTTGGATCAGTCGCGTATAATTTCAACTACTTT
>CAZDAF010000241.1:0-6190 GCA_964503115.1 uncultured bacterium | reverse complement strand
CTTTTTGGCTTGAAAAGCAATCTTACAATTTTCCCCGAGCGGCTGGGTCAAACCAAAATTCAGCGTGCCATATGCATCCTCATAAACATCGGTCACATAGCTATTACTTAACGCAACGCCGCCTTCTACCAGGGTATCCCCTCTGACGGTGTAGAAAAGACCGACTTGCGTACCATACCGCTCATGCTCATACATTAGGCTGAAGTTATAAAGATGGTGAGGTGCGTTCAACATATCCCGGCTGCGGATCGGAACACCAATGGAATGGAAATCCGCCGCCTCATCCGCCGGTAAGGTAACTTCAGAGTCGATAAATGTCGCGTTGGCCCCGATTGAAAAACCTTGCAACGGCTCGTAAAGTCTGCCGATATCCTGACGGACCTCAAACTCATAGCCCTCCAAGGTACCTTCAGGGTAATTCACCGCCGTCGTATAAAAGAGCGCTGCCTGAAAACGCTGCACATATTCGATCGGCTTTTTGACATCCTTGTGGAACCAGGATACCGAAAAAAGCCCTCCGCTATAAGGTTCATAATCAAAACGCAAGTCATAATTATCCAAAGCACTCATTTGCAATTCGGGATTGCCGACGAAAATATCCGCCCCGAGATATTCCATTTGCATGACCGGAGAGAGTTCCTTAAAGGTCTGTCGGGCCACCGTTTCGCTATAAGAGGCTCGGAGTTTGATCTTCTCGACCGGAACGACCTCAACTCCAATCGACGGCAGAACGTCATCCTGCTCATACGTCACATCCGCCTCAGGACCAAAGGTGGTCCAGCCCGTTCCTCCTGGGGGTAAATACTGGGCATTCGGACCTTTAGGATGGTTGACGGTCTCCAAATCCGTCGATTCGTAACGGGTGCCCCCAATAATTTTCAGAAAAGAACTCAAAGGCAGATCAACCATGTAATAACCCGCCATGATTCTTTGCTCGCCCGAATAATCCACGTCCTCATCCGAGGCGATGAGGGCGTGCCCTTCGGAAGCATACACATCCGACCAATAGCTTTCCCATGGGGCGTTGTAGGAACCCCCGGTTTCGTAAAAGAAACTGGTTTGTTTATATTCTCGATCCAAGCGATCATTAAACAGACCGATTTTCAGGTAGCCTTCATCGCCGCTCCACTGCTCGAACGGAAGTTTTCCATTAACAAGAAACTGCTGACTGTCTTCTGTAATCTCCTTCCAGATGCGTTGAGCAAATCCGTTTCCGCTTCCACTGGGATCGTAACCGGTATAGGTGGGCGGAATGACCAATACATTAGGTATGACAACCCGCTCCGGACGCCAAACGCTGCTAAAGACCCGCTTATCCGGTTGATCCATCCCGGCCGAACTAAAAGCCGCCGTCCAATCTATCTCCGGGTTGAGAAACAGCCAGAAACTCCCAAATTCGTATTCCGGAATTACCAAAGTGTGACGTCCTTTTAACTGCACCGTCGATTGAGTTCGCGTGGTGTATTCGATTGTCTGGCTGCGATGAAACGGAGCCTCGACCCCGGAATCGTCCGCAAAATATGCATTGCCTCGGACATCCTCCATCAGAGTCGCTTTATCTTCCGTTACCTGCGTACGCATATACATCAAGGACAGTGAATGATTTTCAACTTCCGCTCCTACCGCTCCCAGAATGCCCCATTGATCTTTTTCCACGCCCTCCGTCACATCGTACAAACTCGTGAATTCCTCTCGCACATAGGGTACCATCGAGTACCTACCATTTTGCAGATTAGCAATGTAGATATTATGTTCTCCCTCTTCGTAATAGGAATAATCCTTTTTATAATACATACTCACAAGCGCCCCGACACGAACACTATTATCAAAATCATATTTTCCCCCGGCTGTCAGTGATCCGCTATAATTCATCGAGGCGCTATCACGTGTGGTTCCCATCCCATCGCCGTGCGTAAGAAAGTCATCGTTTTCCGTCGCTTGCGAGTTGTATTCGGGTTTGACTTGAAACTTGAGTAACGGTTCCTCGGGAATCCCCTTCAGCACCAAATTCACCGCGCCGCCGGAGGCGTCACCCTGTTGATCGGGCGTGAAGGTTTTGCTGACCTGAATGCTGTCGATCAACGCCGCGGGAAACTGATCGAGTTGTACAGCCCGCTTATCGGCATCCGCTGTCGGCAAACGTACTCCATTCAGTTGTGAATTGACATAACGGTCCGGCAAGCCGCGCACCACGGCATATTTGCCGTCTTCAACCGTTGCACCGGAAACCAATCGAAGGGCACTGGCGGCATCGCTCGCCCCGGCCTGACTCATCAGATCGGAACTGATCGAATCCATCAATGACGGGTTTTCCATCCGCAAATTCAACAGGCCGATCTCCGTACTGCCGCCCAACTCCAGGTCCTGTACGATAAATTCTTCCATTTCCGTGAACTCACCCGCCAATGAGACATCGATTTCAGTCATTTGGCCCGGCGAGACTACGACATCAGGGATTAACTTCCGCGTATATCCTTCTTTGGAAAAGACCAGGGTATAGGTGCCCGGAGGCACCTGACCGAAGACATAATTACCTTCATCGCTCGTTGTCGTTTTCTGTCCGGTTTCAACAATCAATACCTGGGCGGCAACCAGCGGAACATTAAAATCCTCATCAAGAACCGCACCGCGAATGCCTCCAACTTCTTGCGCATCGAGAGTTATCGTAAGACAAAGCAACACCGCAACGCTCAGCACAACAAATCGTGGACTCACTCCAACGAACCTTTTCACCTTTCACCCACTCCAAATGAAATAGTTCACCCTTCACCTATTTCCAAGGCCGAATGCATCCAAACCCTGGAAACTTCAGTTATCTCCAATAGTCCGGCCCACTACCAGGGATCGCCCAAACCATCACGTATTTCCCGAATCCGGTGTAACAATTCCGCACCCGGTTCCACTGCACGTAAAGCCATGGAACAGCACGTCGCCGTTAAATCTTCCGCACGCGGCCTAGAATTCGGATTTTCGATCCCGGCCTCAAGGGCCCGTTTATACAAATCGAGCGCCTTTTTTATATCACCCATCGCCTGATAACTTTCTGCAATGGAACGAAGTATCCCGGCCCGGTAGATATTGATAATCTTTTCTCGATTCGCATCAAACATATCGAGAGCGTCTTGAATCTCAGTTCGTGCCCGCTCTTCGTCACCGGAGCGGAAGCGAAGCCCCGCCTGTTCGGCCTTTAAAGGAATGCCGAAACGGACCGGCCAAGTCGTGGAATTCATGAAGGCTTCAGCTTCATGAACCAGCTCGAGTGCTTTTTCCTGATCTCCATGGCCGAGGGAAAAATTCACCAATTCCGTTAACAGATCAATACGGACAGAGGTCGGTATGCTACTCCACGATGCTTTTATCTTCTTCTCGATAAACGTCCGTCGTTCGACATTCGTATAAAAACGGTTATAAAGTTCTGGGTATGCCCCGAGGGCGTTCTTCACGATATCAAAGTTTTTACTCGAAACGAGATTATTAAGATTCTCCATTTGCTTATTGAAAGAATCCTCCGGATAAATCATCGCTTCTATTTGGGCCATTTTCCCCGTTTCGGAAGCCTCAACGTCCTTCTTAAACTGAGAAGCCTTGTCGGTCTGTCCTAAATAAGCATAAACGCTGGCTATTTTTACCTTTATCCGGTCTTTCCGCCAATCCTCGTTCTCCTTTGAAATCTGATCGGCCAAATTCAAGTAGGATTCGACTTTATCCTTAAAAGCACGCCGTGCGCAATATAGAGCCAGATCCGCATAACCCGCTCCACGTCGCCAGTTGTCGATCTGCTCGATATATTGACGTGCTCGTAAAGGTTGATCCAATCCAAAACAGGCCGTTACTACCATTTCTTGCGCCCGTGAGCGATTCTTGATATGTGGAAAAACCGGCATGGCCGAGGCTGCTTGAAAGGCGATGTCAAGAAGTTCCGCCTGATACGGTTTAAGAGGGATATCTTTCAGAGATCCCTCTGATTTATCTTCATCGCGAGCGCTGCAACCAACGGTATAGGCAAAGACAGCTACACCCAGCAGCAGAAAAAACACGCCCAAACGAATTCTCATCGTACTTCCACCGTTCAGTTCATCATTAAGAAACATATCGACGCAATCCATATGATACCAAAAAGCGTAAAAATGGCTAAACTATATTATGTTAATATTATGTTAATGTTGTAAATATGGGCATTATAGATAGTTTATTGCCAATTCTTCAATAAAAATTGATGGCAGCGTGTCGATCTACACTGCCATCAATTTAAATACTTCTTAAGCCCTATCGGAAAACCTTAAAAAGGATTCCTGATGGTCGTTTTAGTCCGTCATTCCATACGCAGAAGCAGCGGTCCAGCCCATGAGCCAGTTCTCATCCGGGCCAAAGGCACCTGCGTACGGAGCCGACGTGAAGAAACCGTCATCCGGAGCCATATTGTTAGATGAGGCTGCATCGTTCGCGGCACGCGGATTCAGGTAGGTCACTAAGGCCATGGCTTTTCCACCGACAACCTCGGCTTCGGCACGAACGATTTCCGTAATTGGGCTCGAATCAGCAATTACGTTCTGATTTGCTTCATCCATAACCCCATAAGTATTCAACGAATCGGTCTCAGCCAGATTGTAAAAAACACAATCCGTGAATTGACACCAGGTACCCGACGTGAAATTCGGATAGAGAACTTTCGGATCCACACCTGCGATGTTTTCAGGATAATCGTCATACGACCTCGTGAAGAGCCAATCTAAATATGGAACACCTGCGGAGCCGTAACCACCGCCATCGCCACCGGTGCCACCGTCTTTGACCATCTTATCGCCGATGTCCATGAAGACACAGTTATGGAACTGGGCCCGCATGTTGTCGCGCCATTCTGTTCCCTGATCCCCGTCATACGGCTGTCCGACCGTCGTGAAGTTGTAAATCAGTGCAGTACCGAAAGGCTGAGCGGTCGCATCTTCGGCACCGTCCATCTCGAAACAGTTGTCTCCGATACCGGACCCCTGGCTGTTGTCGCCGCAGTAACCCTGGACGATCAGGCCGAACTGGGCCTTACCGCGATAACCCTGGTCGAGGTCAAAGCTGTCGTCGCCGATATTCCAGATGCTGACGTATTTGATGCCCACTGTACCACCCCAGATTTCGATACCGTCGTCCACATTATTCATGATGTCGATGTGATCCATATCCGTTCCGCGTCCGACACCGCCGAGCGACATACCATTAAGCTCGTTGGCGATGCTGAGTACGTGTCCGCCGTAACGAAGTGAAACATAATTGATGACACCGCTGTCGTCATCATCGTCGCCACCGCCGTAGAGCGGGAGGGTATCGCCGGGGAACCGGGCTTCAAGACCTTCCATCTGGGCAGTATCCAGACCGTTCGGCGCGCCGATGCCGTTGCCGTCCAGCGTGGCGGAGATCAGGGCGTTGCCCATAATCGTCAGGTTGCCCCACTCTTCACAAGACGCACGCCACGTCACCAGATCGTCTTCTTCAGAGGTCATGATGATGGGCCTTTTCTTGGTGCCCATAGCGAAGATCTGGGCGCCGTTGGCAACCACCAGGGCACTGGCCGTATTGCCGCGAATAAGGGTTCCGGGTTGAATCGTCAGGCTCGCGCCTGGTTCGACATAGATGACCGCCTTAAGGTGATAAACATTGTCGGCGGTCCACAATTGAGATGTTGTAATGTTTTCAGTTACATCGACGTCGGCTGCCACAGCGGCATTACCCACGATTAAGCCAATCATGGCAATTAATGCGAATTTGTTCATTGGTCCTACTCCTAAATTGATTGTTGCAAGTTGATTATTGAGGAAATAAGTAAAGCACTTTTTTCATCGATCCTCCTGTTAGGCAATAATACGCCATGTTAACATTTAAGAGCGCATAAGTAAAGCCGTTCTTTCTATAGACCTCCTTTCATCTTTGTTTACTTCCAAAATTCATCATTCATCATTTTGGTTTAAACCAATTGTTTATAATCGAAAATGTCGGATACCTAATACGAATTCACGAGCAGACAATTCCATGGAAAAAATGTGTCTTAAAGATATAGCTCCATTCACTCTCATATCACAATACGACCATTTGGTTCTAACTATCCTTCCGAGTTGGTCAAGGAATTGCCAGACTCAAATCTGTTTTAATTTTCACAATTCTGAAAGATAAATGTTTCAACATGATTAGAGAAATGCTAAAA
>CAZDAF010000240.1:0-6198 GCA_964503115.1 uncultured bacterium | reverse complement strand
TCAGATATACCGGTGTTAAGCAAATCATTATTTTTGCAAGAAGCTCTTATCTCAGCCTTTTTAAGCGTACCTCGAACACGACTCCAAGCATCGAATAATCCTTTTCCGTCACCGAGACCCCGAAGTTCATTATCCGGTTGCCTTGAGTATCGGATATGATTATATCAATTGCGATGTCCTGTTCAACCACCAGCACGCTTCCGGTTACAATATAATCAGCGTCCTTTTTATCGTCCGTTATCTTCCGCCCCTTCTCGACGATTGTCTCCCGAACCCTTTTCGCCCAAACCTTTCCTACGGCGCCGCCGGCGCCCTCGACTTCAAACTCCGGCTCAACGTAAAACGTAGACCGGGCCTTCCGCGCTTCGATGATGTAAGCGTTGAGCATCTCCAATCTTTTTTTCAAATCCCTTTTACTTCCGTCATCCATCCCCATATAGGAAACGATGAGCTTGCCGTTATGATTAAGCAGAAAACCTCGTGGCAGCGTATTTACTTCGAACACCTTTGCCGCTATCTCACCCGGATCCACACAAATCGGATATCGCATACCCCATTCGATACCCAACGCTTTGAGTTTGGCCGGGTTCCGCTCCATAAAGCCGATAGCGAGAATTTTCAAAGTATCGGGATATTTCCTTTGCAATTCGTTGAGGAATGGAACTTCTTTTTTACAAGGCTCGCAACCCCGCATAAAAAATGTCATGAATACGGCCTTGCCGCGCAGGGATTGAGAAGTGTAAGTTATTCCATCAATTGATTTGAGGCTGAATTTCGGATAGGTCGGTTTCCCCGCAACCGCGAGCGATGAAACCAGTATAATCAAGAACACAATTTTGTATGGGCCTAATCTCATAGCGAACAACACCCTCCACGATGAAACAATAATAGATGAACAAGCAGAGTGCAAGGAATAAAGGTATCTGTTTTCCCGCTTTCCTTGACACGTTGCGAAGTTACCACTATAATTAAATCGATGTTTGAACCGGATGCTGACAGGACTTATTTGGATGTAAAGCGCGAGCAGATCATAACCCTCCTGAATTCCAATATTCGTCCCCAAGTCGCCATAGCCGGCCCTACCGAGCCGGCGGATGCGTACGTTTGCACCTTAAAGGCCGGCGACAAGTACGAGACGTTGATATTTTTTCACATGGTGAATTCCCACAAAGGAGTGGTTTACCATTGGGACGAAGGGCCTCAGCCTCGCGCGACGGCCAAGAGTGTCGAGAAGGATGCGTTACGATTTCTCGATGAAATGGGTTTCCAGATGGACAGCCTCCATTTCAGGAAGCGATCCGCCGAGGAGCAGACGCAACTGATGGAGACGCTCCCCCCGTTCCAGTTGTCACTGGAACCGCCGGAAGAGGAGATGGAATCGCTCGAAGCGGTTGCTGTCGATGAGGCGGACGAACTCGTTGAGGATATGGAAGAAATCTCCATAGAAAGTTTCGAGGAAGAAGTTGAGGAAATAGCGGCTGAGCCGGAAGAGGTTGAAGAAGTGGCCGTAGAGCCGGAGGAATTTGCGGAGATTGGTGAAGCTGAGCCGGAATTGGAGGCTTTTGAAACGCCGGAACCCGCCGTGGAAACGGCGCCGGAGCCTGCCGTTGCGGAGCCTGAGGTCGAGGCATTCGAGGAAGTTGCTGTTGAGGAGGAGTCGGTAGTAGAGATGGAGGCCGAGCCTGCCGACGAATTTTTCGATGCGGATGAAGAAGTGGCTGAAACTGCCGTAGCCGTCGAGGATACGGTAGCGGAAGAAGTTTCCGAAATTGCTGAAGGCTTTGAAGAAGTCGAGACCGCCGAATCCGTCGGTGTGATAGATGAGCAGCCGTCGCATACGCCGGAGCCTGTCGCAGAGGCAATATCCGAGCCGGAACCCGCCTCGGAGCCGGAAGTTTTTACCGAAGCACCGCCGCCGGAACCGCCTCCCCCTCCGCCGCCCCCTTCATCCGTCCCTGAAGTCGACGTTCAACAACCGGAGTCGGCCGCTGAGCCCGCTCCGCAGGCTGTAGCGGCAGAAACGAAGGTCAAAGCCGATTTGGGAGGCGTTGACCTCGAACCACTTGCACGATTTCTGGCATCGATGTGATTTTCAGCCCACCCGAGGATACGAGAAAATGAAAAATTCCTACGTCGCAAAGTTTATCGCGTTGCTGTGTGTGGCGGTATTAACCGTGTCTTTAGCGGGCTGCAACGCCCATAAAAAGAAAAGGGACAGGAAAAAGGAACAAGCAAAGCTCTATTATGAGCTGGGACGAAATCATTTCGGCAGAAGCGACTATTTGGCCGCGCTTCGGGAACTGCGCAAGAGCGTGGAAATAATCAGTGATGATCCGGAAGTCCAGCATTTATTAGGTACTACATATTTTATGTTGAAGCATTATCTCGAAGCTGAAACGCACTTAAAAATTGCCGTAAAGCTGAATCAGGAATACCCCGACGCCTACAACAATCTGGGCAACGTTTATCTCGCCATGGGTCGTTGGGACGAAGCCATAACGCAGTTTGAAAAGTGCTTCGATTTTATTCTGTATCAACCCAACTTCCCGCAGGTATACACTAATATAGGCATGGCATACGCGCGCAAGGGGGATCCCGATAAGGCGGAAGAAGCCTTCAGAATTGCAATCAAGCTCAACCACAAATTCTGCCCCGCCTATCTCAACCTGGCGGACCTTTTAAGTAAGGCAGGTCAAAAAAACGAAGCCATAATGGAATATGAAAAGGTCATTCAGATATGCCCCAACTCACAGCTTTCCCTGATGGCACACCTGTACATGGGTATTGAGTTGAACTCGATTGGAAAGAAGGATGAAGCCTGCCGGCATTTCTTTATGGTCGTGAAAAAAGCTCCGGAATCCGAGGCGGCAGCCAAAGCGGGGCAATATATGAGGCTTCTTAGATGCCGCTAGGATAAAGCGACCGATACTCGTCCTTAAGAAAAATGGAAAGCTTCGGATCATACCTGAAGGAAGAACGAGAACAGCGGGGAATCAACATAGAGGAAATATCCCGCATTACCAAGATCGGTTCGGGACAACTCAGGTCTTTGGAGAGCGATGATTTTGCAGCGCTCCCCCCTATAGCGTTCGTCAAGGGTTTTGTGCGTGCTTATGCTCGCCATATAGGCATCAATCCTGACAACGCGATTATACGGCTCGAGCAGTACCTTTCGGAAATCGAGGAAGAAGACTCTTTTGGGGAATTGGCTCCCCAGCAATTTCGGCCTGCTTCACCCGACTCGAAGCTGTTGCTTGTGGCGGCGGCGGTATTTTTTGGGGTGATCGTGCTCGTGATAATTTTCGCCGTAAAAAGTTGTGGCGACGCGGAAAATGCGTTGCGGCCCGTATCTCCGTCCTCGCATCGAATGAGGGCTTTGTCCGAACCGATTGCCGAGCCTTTGCCCATCGTTTCTCCCATCGGAGAAATAGCGGATCCGGCGTTACCGACTGTCCCGCCTCGATCTTTCCGGATATACGAAGTGGCTCCGCCTCCGGTTTACCCCACGGGCGACGAAAAGGTGGACAATTCGGACGAGTTATCCGGAAGCGGCCCGCGCTCGATGCCGCATAACTCACCATGACGAATAAGTACAAGGTGTTTATTCTGGGTCTTCGCGCCGGCGTCGGTACCGAAGGTGTGGAAAGGTTCCTCGCAGAATCGCTGGGCGTGGCCGATGAGGCCGAACGGAAGCGACTGATTTTCGAGGCGCCGAGTCTGCTTTACGAGGCGGCGACGCAAGAAGAAGCGGATCGCATTCGCGATAGGCTTGAAACCGTCGGGGCGCGAATCGAAATTAAAAACCCCTTGCCTCGACCCGATCCACAAGACCTGATTATAGCTCTGCAAAGCGATCTCCAACATTCTTCATCTCGAAAAACAGGGCAATTCATCGCCATAATCGCATTCATCTTGATTGTCGCAGTGGTGGTTTTTTTTATAAATAAAATAGCCGACCGGACTCCGACAGTAAAAAAACGACTCTCGACCGTCAAATCTCATAATGACCGTGCGCTCCAGGAAACGGAGGCGCCGGTAGTAATCGAGCCTTCCGGCAAGGCCCCGGTTTTGGACCCAAAAGATGAATTGGACAACGAGTTGGCCGGGGCATACAAGGAAATAGAAGAAAATAATTACCCACGTGCGTGGAAAATCTTAACCGCGTACCTTGAGGAAAATACGAATCACCCGAAAGCGATTAACGGTCTTAAATACGTTGCTTTCCAACTCGCAAGGCAAGCATACAAGCGCGGCGATGTTCAGGGGGCGATTCAGTATTTGGATACTGCGCTCGAATTTGCGCCGGACGCCCCCGAACTGAACGAACAGATCGGCGCCCTGTACTATGCAATCAAGGATTACGATAACGCAAGGAGCTATTTCGACGACGCCTTGAGGGCCGGATCAACAAACCCGAACATCCACTTGTCGCTTGCGAGAATTTATTATTATCACGACAACGATATGCTGTTGGCACAGGAGCACCTGAGCAGTGCGCTCGAGCTGGACCCAAGTCGAAAAGATATAGAAGCTTTTCTGAATAAAATAAGGTCGGAAGAATCCATCGAGGGAGACTTCCAAGCGGCGGAATCCGAACACTTCGTGGTTAAATACGAGGGCGTCGAGGACTCGGACGCAGCTTATACGGTGCTGTATATTCTCGATGAAGCATGGTCGGACGTCGGCTACGACCTCGGGGATTATCCCCCCGATTCGGTGGTGGTGATACTTTACACAAAAAAACAATTCAAGGAGGTTACTCGAGCTCCTCACTGGGCGGGAGCGATTTACGACGGGCGGATCAGGTTGCCGGTCGCGGGTTTGCCGGACAAGAAAGACGATGATCTGCGTAGAGTTTTATACCACGAATATACCCACGTGGTCGTGCACCGTATAACGAACGGCAGATGCCCCGTCTGGCTGAATGAAGGCCTGGCCCAGTTTATGCAAGTCCGCTCGGGCGCCTCGCCCGACCCGTGGATGCGACCCTCGGTTTTGGGAAGCGGCAGGAGCATCCCTTCGCTGAGGTCTCTCAGCGCGCCTTTCTTGAACCTCGGTACTCGAGATGCTCTCAGAGCATATGTCACAAGCTACTTTGCAGTGAAGTTTCTGGTGGATGAGTACGGTCTGACCTACGCAAGCAGGTTGCTCGAAGAGGTGGGCAAGGGAGTATCTGTCGATATGGCCCTCCGAGAGGTCATTGGAATAGGTATTACGGAGTTTGAGCAGCGTTTCCACCAGTATCTGGATGATATAGGTGACTGAAAAGCCTTTGATCTTTGAAGACTCCTAAAAAACAAGAAGCATAAGCGTTTTTACTTGGTTTCTGTTGCGAAATGGCTTTATAGGGGCGAGTTGCCGCTCGCCCCTAGGGGCAGGCTTAGGCATATACGGACGTATCCGTCTGGGCTCGTGACATCCGCTAAAATTCGCTATTTTCTCCCTGATCCGGCTCTTCTGGTTCCTTGACCGCTGCCGTCTCCGCCTCTGTCTTTTCTTCGCTTGCCAAGCGTTGATCCTCTGCTTCCGCTTCCTCGCCTGAGCATTTGGATTTTTTCCGCCTGAAATACTCCCTCTTTAAAGGTACCCATGACAATCAGGCGTCGCGGAAGATTTTCATCCGTACTGATGTTATTTAATCGTGTCCTGAATGATTCATCGAGGGTGGATAAGTCCACTTTTATCTCATTTTGCCCTCGAGTGATTATCATGGTGTTCGATTCGAGGTCTAATGTTTTGGTTCTACCCATCATACGAATCTTTTTTCCCTCGAAGTTCTCAGGGCTTTCCTTGAGTTCTCTGGGTGAAACTCTTGTGTATTCCATTCCGACGCTTTGCCTGCCTGCCTGGCTTTCAAGTTGAGCAACTCTTCGTTCGAGTCTGTTGATACGGGTTTCAAGATCGGACTGC
Source organism: uncultured bacterium (assembly GCA_964503115.1). Taxonomy (GTDB): domain Bacteria; phylum RBG-13-61-14; class RBG-13-61-14; order CAYWKU01; family CAYWKU01; genus CAZDAF01. Next base: position 288 of record CAZDAF010000240.1, on the reverse strand, counting down.
GCCCCTCGATTCCTTTTTCCTTTTCCACCACCCTCGCCGCCGGCCGATTGGCGGGATTTCGCTTTAGAGGAAGGAGTGGTGGTTGTGTCTCCACTACAACCCTGCAACCATGTTAAAATAGCCAAGACCGCAAGAACGAAAAATAACCGTTTCATTTTAATCCTCCTGTTCGCATGTAGAAAAAATTCCGATATTTGAGTAGATTATGATAACATAAGACTATTTTTGTGCTACATAGTTCCAAGGAGAATGCGAGCGTATCTCCAACGCGCTAAAATTAGTGGGCCT
>CAZDAF010000239.1:0-6251 GCA_964503115.1 uncultured bacterium | reverse complement strand
CTCGGTGGTCGCCGTATCATTAAAAAAAAAATTACCCAGTTCGTCTACTATATGCGGATAGCGAAGCAGGCGAGTTTGGTTGTTGGCGATGATGTCCACCAGCCGCTTGTTGGGTTTGGACGCAAGGAAAGCTATAGTCTCATCGTGCGTAACCTTGTTGAGGGCTATATCTTCGAGAAGGCCGGAGTCGGGATCGACATGGCGGGCATAGTAGTCGATTATCAGCGGATGGGTTGTGGCGGTCTCCACCAGAGTCTTAATAACGGGAACAGGTAAACTGAGCAGACTGTTTTCTGCGGCCCCTTTTATCTCAGTGTCGGAAGAGTGCGCGAGAAAAAACAGAACGATGCATAGATCCTTGGGAGGAATAGGCAATGTGCCGCGAGCGGCCATCATTTTGGCTTCCTGCGGAACGTTTTTCCCGACGTATCGAGCCAGTTCTTTCGGGACTAAAAACTTTATTTTATTAAGCGGCGGCATATATATGCGTCACTAACTTCTCATTACCATAGCGTTTGGGAAGCCACTGCCTTTCAGTTTTTGTGCCGCATTGCGAGCTTCGGCCTCGGTACTGTAAGGCCCGGTTCGCAACGATTGTAATTTTCTGGAGCTTCGAACCTTGACCACTTTTATATTCGAGATGCCCTTGGCGGCTAATTTGTTACGTTGCTTTTCCGCGTAGTTTCTTGAGAACGAGACGGAAAATGTAACCCTGGCTTTTCTGCCGCTCGTGCCGACTTTGGGGCGAAAGCCGAGTTTATCCGCTTTCCATGCGGCAGCGTGGGCGTCACGGGCGTTGGCGAAGTTCGCCACCAGCCTGTACTCGGTGAGTTGTGTGGCCCGTCTTTCGATTACCCTGAAGGGTGACAGACCGGCTTTCCTTATAATTTCCGCGTCTTTGGCAAGAGTATCTTCCAACGCCAGGCGCTCCAGATGCACCAGCCACATCCCGTGAACGAGTCTCTTGGCGGGCGGCAATTTCGGCAACGGCTTTGGCGTATATTTCTTGATTTTCTTTTTCGGGCCACGTTTTTTAGATGTGGTTGCAGCTGTAGTTTTCTTCTTACCGGATTTTTTGGACGTTGCCCTGGAGGCTTTTTTCTTCGGGCCGGGCACAGGCGCCGGAACGGACCGCGGCGGTTCCCCGTTAATCGCCGGGGTTTCCTTCGGCACAACGGGAGAAGTCGCTACACTGACTGGCTCTTTTTTGGCGGACTTTTTCTTCTTGGTCGATTCGTAATATTTGTAACCGAAATAACCTCCGCCTCTTATCAAGGCTCCTGCAATAATGCCGATAGTTATAAATATGGCCAGACGCGGTATACGAGCGAACAAACCCGGTTTGGGTTCTTTCGGCGCTTCTTCGGCGGCGGGTTCTTCCGACAGCTCCGGCTCATCGTCAAATACCGGGGGCGGCTCAGCGCCCTTTTCCATCGGGAACAATGTTTCCCCGATCTCCGACTCGGTCGGAGCCGAGGGTTCCGGAAGCGACGGCTCCGGAGGCGGTTCCGCAGCGATCTCCGGGAAAGGCGAAGGCTCGGGTGCGGACGGCTCCGGCTCAGGGGGCATCGGGGTCGGTTCGGGTGGTGGAGCTGCACTGGGCTCGGGCGGGGCTATGCTTGGCTCCGGCGGAGCAGGCGGCGGAGCAGGCTCTGTCACGGCAGGTTGAAAAAAATCGTCTAGACTCGCTTCACCACTTTCGCCTGAAGCCGAGTCATCACCAAAAAAATCATCCTTTCCGGCCATTTTTACCTCCTGCAGCTTATTAACAAGAGTATAACAGAAAAACGAGTAAAAGCAAACTATTATGTGCTTATCAATAATAAATAGTGCGACATGCACAATTAAATATGCGCATTTAAAACCGCACTCAGCACTTAATATTGACACTTGCCGGTGTGATCGGTACCCTCATAATAATCCGAGAGAAAGGTTCGAAGAAATATGACATTGAGACCGTCAAGTTTGGGTGATCTTAAGCAAAGCGGATGGAAAAGCCGATCCGTCAAGGAGGAAATGGAGGCAAATCTGATCGAGGCCCTGCGCGGCGGCGCCGAACTATTTCCCGGTATCGTCGGTTATGAACGCAGTGTCTTGCCCGGCATCGAGAACGCAATACTCGCAGGACATGACATGATATTTCTCGGGGAACGAGGTCAGGCGAAGACGCGCATTATACGCGCGCTCACCGGACTGTTGGATGAATGGATTCCCGTTATTAAAGACTGCGAGATAAACGACGATCCGATGAAGCCCGCTTGTCGTTCATGCCGCCTCCGGCTCGAAAACGAAGACGATAACTTGCCGATAGAATGGCTGCATCGCTCCGAGCGATACGGAGAGAAATTAGCCACCCCGGACGTGTCCATAGCAGACCTGATAGGCGAGATAGACCCTGTCAAAATAGCCGAAGGCCGGTATCTGGCAGATGAAACCGCCATCCACTTCGGGCTTGTGCCCCGCACCAATCGAGGGATTTTCGCCATCAACGAACTTCCCGACCTCGCCGAGAAAGTTCAGGTAGGGTTGTTTAACATAATGGAAGAGCGTGACGTTCAGATAAAAGGCTTCAAGGTTCGGCTCGACCTCGACATCGTCATCGTCGCCACCGCCAACCCGGAAGATTATACCAGCCGTGGCCGCATCATCACGCCGCTGAAGGACAGGTTTGCCAGCCAGGTGCGCACTCATTATCCCACCGGCCCGGAACTCGAGGCTCAAATTGTCGAACAGGAATGGCGCCGGCCGTCGTCCGAGGGGCCGCCGGTTCGCGTGCCGGAATTCATGGCCGAGATAATAGCGGCGATCACCATCGAGGCGCGTCACAGCCCGGAAATCAACCAACAATCGGGAGTCAGCGTCAGGATGAGTATCGCCAATTACGAAAACATGGCCGCCAATGCGAGAAGACGCGCAGTGCGGCTTGAAGAACCTTACGCAGTGCCGAGGATAAGCGATCTGTTTGCAATTTATTCGTCGAGCAGAGGAAAGATCGAACTCGAATACTCCGGTGAAGATCACGACGAGTCCGAAATAATTCAACTGATCATCGGGCGCGTGGTGCTGGATGCGTTCAACCGATTGCTGAATGTCGATAAGCTCAAACCCGTGGCGGACGTTTTCGACGCGGGAGCGGTGATGGAGGTATCCAGCCTGATGCCCAGCACGGATTATATGGATGTCTTCACTGAAATACCCGAGATGATGGAGGCCGCGCACCGGCTTCGTTGCGACGCTGGACCGCCGGAACTCGCAAGCGCCGCCGAGTTCATACTCGAAGGACTTCACCTCAACCGAAAACTCAATAAAAATGATCGGGAAATCAAACAGGAATACAGCGGCAAGCATACAGGGACGACCGGCCAAAAACATTTATAAGATGACCTGACACCATAATGGGACCAATGTCGAACGCCAAGGACATGGAATGCTTATAAAAGAGTTGTTGCATCACTACTCCCGCTGGGACGGCACGCAGAAAGTCGACCTGCGATGGGAAAAGCTCACCGATGAGCTTTTAGACCGGTTCCTCAAAACCGGCGATCTCGCCTTTGCGATGGAATGGCTGCTGCGGCAAGGGCACGACTTCGGCCCGGACGGCCCGGTAATGCAGGGTCTGAATAAACTCGTCGAAAACCTCATGAAGCTGCGGCGCGACATTTTATCAAGCTCGAACATCAGCGGACTTGCCGAAGAAATGCGCCGAAGACTGGACGAAATCATAAACACCGAGAAGGAAGCGTTGAAGGGAGCGTTCGAGCAGGCGCAAAGGCGATATAATACTTCGGGAGACCAAACCGACAAACTCGATATGGAGAAATTGTTTTCGCAAGAAACTTTTTTAGACGGCCTTCCTGCCAACCTTAAAGGCGCCATCGAGAAGCTCAAGGATTATAAGTGGCAAAGTCAGGAGGCCGAGCAACGTTTTCAGGAGCTTGTCAACGCTATCCGGCAAATCCAGGAAATCGCATCCCGAAACTGGTTCACCGGCGACAGGCCGATGACACTCGAAGAAACCGTCGAAGCCGCCCGGCGTCTGAAGCGTATCAGCGAACTTATTGACGCACTCGAGCAGGGGCGGTTATTCGATATTGACCTCGAACAAATGGCCGAACTGCTCGGCGAGGATGCTCGCCGTTCCATCGAGATGATGATGCAATTCATGGAGTTCCTTCATAAGGAGGGTTTTATACGGTCCGGCGAAGAGGAATGGGAACTGACGCCCAAAGCCGTCCGCCGCATCGCACAGAGGGCTTTGAAGGACATTTACGCCGCGCTGCATGCAGACACGCTCGGCGGGCACGAGACTACCCGCGCCGGCCTGGGCGAGCCGGTGATGGACAGGCCTAAACCTTACGAGTTCGGCGACCCGCTTAACGTGGATCATAAAGCGACGATGATCGAGTCAATGATTCGCAACAGAGATGTGGGTACGCCGATAAAAATAGAGCCGAAGGATTTCATGGTGGCGAGCACCGAATACCGCTCGACTTCCGCAACGGTTTTGCTTCTGGACATGAGCCTTTCGATGGTTCGAGAGGGCCGATTCGCCGCCGCCAAGAAAGTGGCCATAGCTCTCGACCACCTGGTAAGGACGCGTTTTGCGCGAGACAAGTTTTTCGTGGTCGGTTTCGCCACCGTCGCCAAACAATTGCGCAGCAACCAGCTCGCAAACGCTCGAGGCGCGCTCGGTGGGGACATTTTTACCAACATACAGGACGCGCTCAGGCTTGCATCCAAACTGCTGGCGCAGTCCGGCGCGCGCAACAAGCAAATTATACTCGTAACGGACGGGCAGCCTACCGCGTATTCGATGGGAGGCGAGTTGCACGTCGAGTGGCCGGTGTTCGGCGTCAGTCCCAACGCGGAGAAAGAAACGCTTAAAGAAATAAAAAAAGTGACCGAGAAGGGTATAACCATCAACACCTTTATGCTCGACGCATCGCCCGAGTTGATGAGATTTGTGGATATGATGACACGCATCAATAAGGGACGAGCTTTCTACACCACGCCCGATACGCTCGGACAATACCTGCTCGTAGATTTCGTCAAGAGAAGAAAAAAAGTTCTACATTAAAAACCGGAAAGGACGACCATGATTATAGATGCCCATTATCATCTGGAAGAACGACTTGAGACCATCGACAGGCTTATCGATCAGATGAGCCTGAATAAAAAAGACCGCGTTGCGCTTATACCGACCCTGTCCGAGCCTTTCCACATAGAGGGCCTTGCGGAGACGATGTCGGGAGTCATGAGGAATGCTCTTACAGGTAGATGGAATAAAGTCGGTATTTTGATGTACCTGTCAACCGTGACCTCGAGCGGGAAATTCTCGACGCTTGGCAAAAAGTATGATATATACCCGAATCCGGGCAACGGGCTCGTGGCGCAGGCCATTGAAGCGCACCCGGATAAGTTTTTCGGCTGGATTCTAGTCAACCCGAGCGTCGCCGACCCTATTGCGGAGATGGAAAGGTGGCTCGACAAACCCGGATGGATAGGAGTGAAGAGCCATCCTTTCTGGCACCGCTATCCCGTGAAAATGCTGGATGATACCGCCGCTCTGTGTGTCGAGAAGGGCTTGCCAATGCTTATTCATCTGGGCACAGGCCGGAAAAGGGGCGATTATAAATATCTGCCGGATCGCCACTCGATGTTGAATGTAATCTATGCCCATTCAGGCGTTCCGTACTACAAACGCATGTGGAATTACGTAAAATCCAAGAATAATGTCTTTGTTGACCTTTCCAGTCCGTATCTCGATGAGCCGTTGCGGATCGCTTCGGTAAAATATCTCGGCGCCCAAAAATGCCTGTACGGCACTGACGGCCCATTCGGCTACCCCGGACCGGACGGCCTCTATGATCATAGCGCCATACTGCAGGAAATATATCGCCTGCCAATAACCGATGCGGAAAAGGAAAAAATCCTCGGAATCAACTTCAAAGAAATAACCGGTATCTGAATCGCAAGGTTATTTATCATTTCTAGCGTAGAGCTTGTGAAAAAATCGAATACTTGCAAGGTACCGCCAAGAATGACGGCGTTACGTTGAATATTTTTACAAGAAGCTCTACTTTATCCGGATAAATCTATCCGAAATGATTGTTAGAAGGCTGGAAATAGCGGTAAAGTCAACTGAGGATCGGAGATATTGTCGCTCAAATCGGTGGGATCACCTTTTGGCCGGTTCGTGGCACAGGTAATAGGAGTATCATTATGATGAGAAGAATCAAGCGAGGATCTTT
>CAZDAF010000238.1:0-6256 GCA_964503115.1 uncultured bacterium | reverse complement strand
CAGGGATTTAAATCCCTTGTCTGTCGTAACTTTAGATATACCGGTGTTGAGCAAACCATTATTTTTGCAAGAGGCTCTTCCTGTTAATATTTTTCGCCGAAACATTTCCAGTAACTTACTTATCATGATCCTTCGATAATGAATACATCACTTAGTAAAGTCTCTTGTTCGGACGAAGGACCGACATGAACAATATACTCTATCTCTTCAACTATCCATGAGTTTGATTTTGCATCATAATAAGCGAGATCTTCAGCTTTTATTTCGATTGAAGCCGTTTTTGTTTCATTCGGATTCAGGGAAAGTTTAGTAAACCCTTTCAACTCCTTTACAGGGCGGTCGACGCTTGCGCCATTGTAGCCTATGTAAAGTTGAACGATCTCTTCACCCGCAGCCTTTCCGGCGTTAGTCACGTCAACCGTTACTTCGACATTGCCGTCTTTTTTTATTTTCTTGTCGCTCAATCTGAGGTTGTCGTATTTGTATTCCGTGTATGACAGACCGAATCCGAACGGGAACGCCGGCTCGACATTGTTCTTGTCAAATAATCGATAACCATGGTAATAGCCGTATTCGACCTTTTTGGCTTTGTTGTCGAACGGGGGGAGCTGATCGGCCGATTTCGGGAATACGACCGGCAGTTTCCCGCTTGGATTTACGTCACCGAACAATATATCCGCGATTGCATTCCCACCTTCCATGCCGGGGTACCATGCCATCAGTATCGCCCTGGCCTTGTCCCGCCACGTTTCCATAGTGATCGCACCCGCCGCCTCCAGCACTACAATACACCGCTCGTTTTTCCCGGCAACGGCTGCTATCAGTGCCTGCTGATCGCCGGGGAGATCAAGGTTCGTGCGGTCGCCGCCGAGTTTAATCACGGGTATAAACTCGCCCTCGTCCTTCCATGTGACTCCCGCTACCACTATCACCGCATCGGCCTCTTCGGCGATACGTCCGGCTTCGTCGAGGTCGGCGCCGCCGTAGTAATAGACGACCTTTATGGAATTTCCGGCCCTGTTTTTTATGCCTTTGAGGGGAGTAATTACATAAGGAGGCCTGACTCGGCTGCTGCCCTTATCGCCGATATTGGCCTTATCTGCGAGTTTTCCCATAACCGCCAGTGTTCCGATATTTTTCATATCGAGCGGCAGCGCCGAGTTTTCATTTTTCAGGAGCACAATGCCTTTTTGGGCGACTTCGAGTGCAAGCCGTGCGTGCTCGGGACTAGCAACCTGTTCGGCTCCGTAACCGGCGGGTTCTCCCACTTTGAAGAACCTGGCTTTTTGCCTGAGTATCCTCCTCACGGCATCGTCGATGGTCTCTTCGGAAACCTTGCCACTCTTAACCAGCCTTTTCAGCTTTCTCCCGTAGCGCCATGCGAACGGCATCTCAATATCAAGTCCGCCGTCGGCCGCCGCCTCACCGTCACGTACCCCGAACACAAAATCCGAAACTACGAAACCGTCGAATTTCCAGTCCTCTTTAAGGATACTTCTTAACAGGCGCCCGTTATGGCCGCAATAATCGCCGTTGACAATATTATAAGCACTCATAAAGGAAGCGGCGCCCGCGTCGGCGCACATTTTGAAATGTGGTAAATATATCTCCCTGAGCGTACGTTCGTCTATCCCGACATCGACGAAGAATCTGGACTCTTCTATGTTGTTGCAAGCATAATGCTTTGCGCATGCCATCACGTGTTTTTGCAGGCCGTTGATCATGGCGACACCCATAACTCCCGAGTGATATGGGTCTTCGCCGAAACATTCCTGCGCGCGGCCGCCTGAAGGATGGCTTATCAGGTTTATACACACCCCTCCGAAAAAGTTTGCGCCCTGATCTCTCGCCTCGATTCCTATCGCATCGCCCACACGCTTTTCGAGTTCACTATCCCATGCCGCGCCTCTCGCGGTGGAAACAGGGAAACACGTCGAGCGATTCAGCGCTATGCCGCGCGGTCCGTCGGTGAATTTAATCGGTGGAATTCCAAGGCGCTTATTCCCGCCCGAGTCGAAAGTATAAAGGTTGTAGCGAACCAACATCATCATCTGCTTCCACAGGGGAGAATTTCCGGACATCTGCCCGATCTTCTCGTCAAGACTCATTACGGAGATAAGGTCCCCGATAAGTCGCTCGCGTTCCTCGGCGTTATCGGCACGGATCACGTCATCGAAAGTAAGGTTTTTTTCAGGTTCGCGTCGAGCTTTGTCATCCATTCGTCTTTCCTCCCTGAATGCGAATTACCGATCTACTCGACTATCGTGCACACCGGCCTGTATTTCGTTTACCGTTTTGAAAATCATACGCATATTTTCGATGGGCATTGTGTATTGAAGCATGTGGCTCATGCCGATTATATGCCTGCCGTTGCGGCCGCCGATACGATACGATCTCAGAATATCTTCTCTCAATTCCTCCGGAGTCATTTGCTCTCCAAGCTGTATGTCGATCCCTGTGTTAAATGTGAACTTGTCGCCGAATTCGGCGTACGCTTTTTCGAAATCGTTGCCGGCTTTGAGTTGAAACGTCTGAAGCGCGTCCAGTTCGGCCTCGACGTAATATTCCAGGAACGGCATCTGGTATCCGCACGAATGAAGCATAACCGGCGCGCCCGCGTCATGGAACGCCTCGATCATCCTTTTCAGATGCGGGTAAGTGAACTCTTTCCACATGTCCATCGAGATCAGAGTCCGGTTGGTGTAGCCGTAGTCATCGTACATGAAAATTATATCGGCGCCCGCTTTTATGCTGCGCCTGCCTATGTCGATCATATAGTCGGCGAAGTTTTGCTGGAATTGTTTGATTTCATCGGGGTATTCGTAAAGCGCAATCATCATTTGACTCATCTCGAACATCTGCGAGGTAGGTAAATCTTGAACTCCGAAGTTGTCCGTGAATATACATACGTCGGGATGCTTTTGCCGGTATTTTCGGATCCTGTCAAAATTCCTGTCACTGGAAACATCGGGGAAACGGAAGTTTTTAAGGTCGTCAATGTTTTTAATGGCGGGTTCGATGACCTCCAGGTAAATGCCCCCCATCCCCCTTATGCTTCCGAACCCGTCCTTTGCGCGGATTTTACCGTTTTCGCGATAAAGCTTGCCCCAATATTCCGTCGTGCCGAACGGCACCTGAGCCATGTCGGCGCCGAGTTCCAACGCATAATCGTTATTGGCGTAAAGCGTATACAGCAGTGGAAGGGCGCGCCATATTTCCTTTGCGTCGAATTCGCCGCCGCCGGCAAACTTTTTCCACAACCACCGCCCGACAAAATTCCATATTTTTGAGTTTGCCGGTTGGAATTCGGCCATAAGACGCACCGCCGCGTGAGGGTTAAGCCAGTACATTACCGGAACACGGTCTGTCGGCAAACCTTTAAGGCAAGCCAGCACGCGTTCGCGAGAGGTCATTTTTTCACGGGTATCAGTCATTATGAAAACACGCCTTTGGGCATGGCGCGGTCTACGCTTCGCCGCTCACCACTTCCCTGGCGAAATTTCTGCCCGAGGTGGAATCCGAAGCGTAGAAGTCGACGCCGATTTCGTCAGCGAACTTTTGAGTGACAGGCGCGCCGCCGATCATGATCTTGACACGGTCGCGAATCCCGGCCTTGTCGATTGCTTCGACCGTGTCTTTCATGGAGCGCATGGTGGTCGAGAGCAACGCCGAAAAACCGAGCACTTTCGGTTCGTGTTCCTTTATGGCATCGATGAATTTCTCGGGCGAAACGTCGGTACCCAGATCGACAACCTCGAAACCCGCTCCTTCGAGCGCTATCGCGGCAAGGTTCTTGCCGATATCGTGGAGGTCGCCTTTGACGGTTCCGATAACGACAGTGCCCAACGGCTCGATATCACATTGGGCGAGGATCGGCTTTAATACTTCGAGGCCGAGATTCATGGCCTTGGCCGCCATCAGCATCTCGGGCACATAATAATCGCCCTTCGCAAAGAGGTCGCCCACTTCGTCCATGGCCGGGATCATGGCCTCTTTCATTATCGCTTCGGGATCCGTATCTTTGTCAAGCAGTTCCTTGACTTTTCCGGCGGTCTCCTTCGTTTTTCCCTTAATAACCATTTCCTTTAACTGTTCCATCTCACTCTCCTTACGTTGTAGATCCTTCTTCCTTCAGCCTACAGTCTTCCATCTTATGAATAGCGCGCGATTAGCTTTCGCATATCTCGCCCGAACTTCAGCAACTCCCATTTGTCTATTTTCACCTTCTTTCCCAAGGCTACATCCAGGCCCATCTCGTGCACGTCGCCGACTACCGGCGTGACCATAAGAGCAAGCCCTTTGTTGTGTGTCTTGGTCTTGAGCACGTGCTCGACCCACTCGAGTGCGTTCTTGAAGTCGGCGACGATCATTTCCGACGAGCAGTGTGGGACAATGACCGTCTTTCCGCCGAGTGCTTCCCAAACCGCCTCGAACTTCGTTTCGGATACGCCGAAGTTGATAGCGCGCAGATTATGCACTTTTTGCAAAACGTCCAACTGATGCTCGAAATTGCCGCACGAGTGGATGATAACGCCGCCGAACTCCTCGGACATCTCGTTGATGTAGGGCAGGCTGAACTCCTCGTACAGCGGCTTCGATAGCACTGCCAACGCGTCCTCCGACAACGTGATCCCCATCCCGTCGGGAAGGTACACCGGTGGAAAATGGGCCGGCACCATCTCCTTGACCCTGGAACGGAACTCCTTGATGAAGTCTATCATGAGGTCGGTGCAAAGACGCATCAGGCGATGGACTTCCTTGGGGTTCTCGTACATGGCCACCATAAAATCGCACGAGTCCCAGACGAGGTAAGCGGTGTCTATCGGGCCCTGGAGGTCGGTCATGGCGATCGGGTATTTGTAATCGGCCTTCTTGTCGAAATACTCGGCGAAATCGAGCATGTCACCCAGCAGACCGCCGCGGACGTCGGGCGGCTCGATGTCGTAAACCTTCTCGGGCGGATCGCCCGCTTTGATAATCGGATGCACCCACGGCATTTGATCGTGCGGGAACTTCGCCTCGCAACCGAAAGCGGAAGCGAAAACTCCCACGCCCATCTGGGGCTGAAGGTGAAGCACAAAATCATCCTTGGACCAAAACCGCTGAGCCCTCTCGAAGAACTTGTTGAACTTCATCGATTCGAAGTACTGGATGTCGCGGTCGAGAAACAGTCCCGTGACGGAACGGCCCTTGTTCAGCCAGGCGCCGGCAACGGCCAGTACCGGGGTGGCCGGTATGAACCATAGCGGGCGCGGCAAATCTTCCATTGCCCAGAGCGCCTTCCAGCGCTCTCTCCTCGCCACATCGGAATTTTCTTTCCAAATGTTCATCGTCCGTTCAACCCTTTTTTCCTCGATATCGCTTGATATAATTAACGCAAAAATTGTCGGCGCCCAAAAGCGCGTCGGCGGCCCTGAGCACTAACATTAAGTCCTCTTTAGTCGGATCGAGTATCGCCGCGTCCAAACCGACGCCCATACATAAAACCAGAAAACTGTAGTTAAGTACTTCCCGGGCCGGTAATCCGAAGCTTATGTTGCTCAAACCGACAGCCGTTTTCACCTCCTGAAATTTCTCTTTAATCAGTCTGATCGATTCCAGAAGAATGGTTCCGGCCTTTTGGTTGGTAGCGATAGGCATTACCAGCGGGTCGAAATAGAATTGCTCCGGTTCGATGCCCATCTTTTTCCCGGCTTCGAAAATCGTGCCCGCCGCTTTAATTCTCCCGTCAATATCGGCCGGAATGCCGCTGTCGTCCATGCATAGAGCAATTACCGGGCTGCCATATTTTTTAACCAGGGGAAGAACTCCCTCAAGCCGCCCGGCCTCGGCGCTGACCGAGTTTATCCAGGGCATCGGGCCGGTAACCGCCTCGAGGCCGGCAGCCATTGTTTCAGGATTTTCCGAATCAATCGCCAATGGCTTGTCGCCGGCGTTCTGCACCACTTCCACAAGCCACTGCATATCCTCAATTTCCTCAGAGAGGTTCTCCTTGCCGGAACCCGCATTTACGTCAATGACGTCCGCCCCGGCCTCATCCTGCGCTTTTGCTATCGCAGCTATAGCGTCTGCGTCGCGTTTATTTATCGCTTCCGATATACTTTTTCGGGTCGCGTTGATTTTTTCCCCAATGATTATCATATTTTATCTCCTTAAATTGTTAACCTGACTCATGAATAAGAGTTAAGCAGGCGAATCAAACCGGAACAGCCATTTTTTATACGACATTAATTACTACCCCTTTCTAATAAAAAAT
>CAZDAF010000237.1:0-6262 GCA_964503115.1 uncultured bacterium | reverse complement strand
TCATCAATATCCTTCCGAAAAAACATTACCATGCCATTAACCGGGAATCAGGGTTATTCAAGTGTTGCACTCACTCAATCTCGGAAGCTTTTTGCTTCCCGTTGTTCCTTTTCCGCTTTTTCGTTTCCTCAATCCCTTTGGAAAAAACTTTGCGCTTTTTGCTTGAAATGTTACTATATTGGTGCTAAACTTTACTAAATTTTACTAAACATTAACTAGAAACCAACTAAAAACTGAACGGCAGGTGTAACAAATGATTTGGGAACGTCTTTTGGATTGGTGGACATTTTTCGAGCAGGGCGGGCCGCTGATGTATCCGATATTTTTATGCTCGGTGACTGCTTTGACCATAATCTTCGAGCGACTGTGGATGCTTCGGACGAGGAAAGTTATACCCATCGGGTTGGTGCGAGAGGTCGGGGCTCTGGCATCGAGCGGTGATTTGGACAAAGTGCGAGCGCTGCTGGTGTCGAGCGACACCTCGATAGCGCGGGTACTGCTTGCGGGGCTGGATAACGTCGGTAAAGGCCGGGAAGTGATCCGGGAAGCTATGGAAGACGCCGGTCGCATCGAGGCGCACTGGCTGAGCCACTTCGTCAATATGCTGGGCGGCATAGCCGGTCTTTCGCCTCTGTTGGGCTTGCTGGGAACGGTCATCGGGATGATCGACGCATTCAACCAAATTGTCGAGCGGGGCGTTGGGAATGCCGGAGACGTTGCGGGCGGGATTTCCATGGCGTTGATAACCACAGCTGCGGGGCTGACGGTGGCTATACCCGCTTTTATAGCCAACCGCTATTTCGCGGGGCGTGTGGAGAATCTGATGGCCCACATGGAAGAGGTGGGTATGAAGTTCATCGAGTTGATCGATCAGGCGCCGGTCAAGGATGAAAGCGAGGAATAGGGAAGTGAAATTTGCCGGGAGAAGCTCGGAAGATGTTCGAATAGACCTTACTTCGCTGATAGACGTGGTTTTTTTGCTGATAATATTCTTCATGGTCACCACCACTTTCCAGGCTCGCAGCGGAATATCCGTGAAATTGCCGGAGGCCGAGTCGGAGATACCTTCCGAACAATTCAAGCGGGTGGTGATAAACATAAGAGCCGATGGGTCGATATTCTTCCAGGATAAGACGGTAAGCGATACGGCTCTCGCCGACCAACTGAAATCGGCGGCCTCCGACCCGAAGACGCTTGTAGTCATCCGTGCCGACAAATCCGTGCCACATGGCAAGGTTGTTACGGTGATGGACACTGCCAGGATGGCGGGACTTACCCGCCTTGCGATAGCGACCGTGCGCAAGCGTTAAGAAATGAGGTGAAGAATGCCCCCGCAGCAAAGCAAGGTGTCTCGATTAGAAAAAACCGTTACAGCAGCATTGGTGGTGGCGGCGATAGTGATAGCGGTCGCCGCGATAGTCGGTAAGCACGGCCTGTTGACTTACATCCAGGTGAACAATCGGCACGTGGAGTTACAAGAGGAACTGGTGAACCTCAAGGAAGAAAACCGGCGACTTAGGGAAGAAATACATACCCTTAAAACCGATCCGGGCGCTATCGAGCGTGTGGCCCGCGAGGACTTGGGGATGATAAAACACGGTGAGGTTTTATATCGTTTCACCAGTGAAGAGCCGAAGGATGATAGAGAGGAAAAGCCGTGACCCGATCGAGCGGCGAAGATAACCGCTGGGTCATGGCGCTAACCGCGGCCGGTTTTGTCTCGTCGGTCGCGGTGGCTATTTGCGTGATTCGGGGCGAGTACACCGCCCCGAGGGGGCCTGAAACATGGGCGCTGGCCGCGATGGCGGTTCTTGTCGTCTTGATTGTGACGATGGGGGTCGCTTATTTTGTGGCCGGGCGGGCATCAAGGGGTTTGGTTGTCGCGCAGGCCGTTGCATGGGTGCTGATGGTCCGAGTGGCGATTGACGCAACGGGCGGTTCGATTTCTCCGCTATATCCTTTCGTTTATGTTTTCGCCGCATTGGCGGGAGCGTATGTTCCTGTAGTTTATGCAAGCCTTGGAATTCTTGTTTTTGTCGCCACTGAGGGGGGTCAAAGTTACATGTCCGGCCCGTGGCCCGAGTCCGTACCGATCCTGACGGCTCATGCGGCGGGTTTGCTTGCCGTTACCGGGATAGTCAGTGCGTTCTTCAGTTCCGAACGAAAGCGGTCAATGGCGCTCGAGGAAGAGCTGGCCGTCTACCGCCGTGGCCAGGCGGCCTTTAACGAAAACGCCGACGAGTTCAGATCCATAAGGGAAGAAGGTCGAAGGGAACAATTGCGTGAGAGCGTCGTTAGATTGCAGGATGCGCTCCATCACACGCTCAGCGATCTTTACGACATCATCAAGCCGAACACCTGTATACTTTTTACAAGAGATAGCGCAATCCAAAAGATGTGCTTTCGGGATGCGTTGAGCGCAACGGAACAACTCGACCGGGCGGCGCAAATCGGAGAAGGGGAGGGACTTTTGGGATGGGTTTGGCGCGAGCGGGAGGCGTTGAGGCTGACCACCTTTCACCACCCGCCGGAAAATCTCGTTTACTACCGTAAGGATGAAGCCGTACAAAGTCTGCTTGCGGTTCCGGTCATTCGCAACGGATCGGGAACCGTGGAAGGCATACTGGTGGTTGACAGCCTTCAGGAGGGATATTTCACCACGGAAGACGAGCGTTTGGTTTGGCTGGCTGCGCGGCAGGTGATAAAGGAGCTCGAAACCGCCGAGCAGCGCCGTCGCGAAATAAACGAGGCCAGGGTAAGTCATGCGCTGTACAAGGCCAGTGAAGCGCTTAATTCTTCAATTGATCTGGATGAAGTTCTTGACGCCACCATGACCTGCATCGCCAAAATCGTAGATGCCGATCTCGCGGCGCTGGCGCTTTTTGACCATGAGGCGGGCGTCAGCAAAGTGGTGCGGGCATTGGGTAATGAAGCGCCGGGAATAAAGGGTAAAATGTTCGAGCCGGATGAAAGCCTCGTCGGCTGGGTAACAACTCCGGAGCAGTACCTGTTTTACCCCGATTTCAGCAAGCGCCGCATACAGAAACCCGTTTTTGGAAAGAACTTCCCATTGATAAAAGGAATAGGCACCTTTTTCTGCTATCCGCTTGTCTCCGGTAGTGAATTTCTCGGCTCGATAACAATAATCTTCGGCGAAGAACTGGGCATCGGCGACTACGAACGAAATGCCGTCACCACTACCGCAAGAATGGCCGCCACCAGCATCGCAAACGCCAATCTCCACCACCGGGTCGCTCAAATGGCCACCACGGACGGTCTTACACGGTTGTTCAACCATCGATATTTTCAAGAAAGGTTGAACGAGCGGGTAGAAGAGGCACGCCGCCATCCCACACGCCATACCCTGATTATGGTGGATATTGATCATTTCAAGAAGGTAAACGATACCTATGGCCACCCCATCGGCGATGAGGTGCTGAGAGCAATGGCACGGCTGCTGAAGGAAAGCGTCCGCAACATAGACCTCGCTGCACGTTATGGGGGAGAAGAATTTGTCTTGATTCTGGTTAATACCCGTCTTGACGGCGCCGTCAGTTTAGCGGAACGTATCAGGAAACAGGCTTCAAAATTGAAGTTCGAAGCTGAAGATCAGATATTCAAGGTCACTGTGAGTATGGGCGTCGCCACTTTCCCGGATGACGCACGGAGTAAGCAGGCACTTATTGAGCACGCCGACCAGGCGCTTTACTATGCGAAAAATAACGGTCGCAACCAGGTGGTAGCTTATTCCGAAATCGCGGAAGAAATCGATCATAAACCGATATTAGTCCAACAATCATAGGTTTCTAAAATTAACGGTGAATTTTTCCATTGCACATTTCATACTATTCATTCGCCATACTGAACCTTGAACTTGGAATCTTATTTTTCTCATAAATATCAAAGGGTTATATGCTTGTATGGAATTGAACGCACTACTGAAAGAATGAAAGTGTTATTCGCATGGTTGTTTTGTGGTGTCCTTGCATCATTTTGAAAAAAACTGTTGTAAAAATGCCACAAAAAACACGCCCGATTTGTTGTAAGCTGATATGACTCGATATGCCGCTTCCGGCGATGTGTTAAAAAAAATTATTCGGATTTAAGCGGTTTTTTCGTATAAAGCAACTGCGCATGTAACTTATTGATATTATGGCATTTTATTTGAATGTTTTCTTTCTATGTCGGAGTCGGCAAACCTCGCCTTAAGTTACGGCGTAAATTTCCATAGATGGCATGCGTATTGCTACAATACAGGCGAAACGATAATGATCGTAACTGTTGAGTTGTGTTTTTCTTAAAGGAGGAGATATAAGTTGCATAGGCAACGTACAATAAATACACCGGTAACATGTGCGGGAATTGGGCTTCACTGCGGCAAGCTGATACGGCTCTCGATAAAGCCTGCTCCTTTCGATCATGGCATAGTATTCGAGCGTACCGACCTGCCGGGCAGGCCGCGGATAAAAGTCGGTCCCGATTTAATTCATAGTGCCGATCACGCCACCACGCTGGGCTCGAACGGTATTCGAGTAGGCACTGTGGAGCATCTTCTGGCCGCTTTTTACGGTTTGGGGATCGATAACGCACTGGTCGAGGTCGGCGGTGAAGAGGTTCCGATTATGGATGGCAGCGCCGGCCCGTTTGTCTTTTTACTGAAAACTGCCGGAATTCGCGTGCAGCCCCGAAGCAAGAAATTTTTCATCGTCAGGAAGAAATTCTCCGTGCGCGACGGTGATCGTTTGATCGAAGTTTTCCCTTCCCACAGCTTACTTGTATCTTTTGCGATAAATTTCGCACACCCGTTAATTGAGCGACAGCAATATCAGTTCCGGTTCAGCGTATCGGACTTCGAGCGCCAGGTCAGCCGCGCCAGGACTTTCGGGTTTCTGCATGAAGTCGAGTATCTCAAGAAGCGCGGGTTGGCACTCGGCGGAAGCCTTAACAACGCTATCGTTGTCGGGAGGTTCAGGGTATTAAATGATGAGGGGTTGCGTTACGCCGACGAGTTTGTGCGGCACAAAATACTCGATCAACTCGGCGACCTCGCATTACTAGGCGGCCCCCTGATCGCTCACGTGCGCGCCTACAAAAGCGGCCACGCCCTTAATCATAAGTTGGTGCAAAAGATGATCGAAGCGCCCGAGCTTATCAGGGTCGTCAGAGCGGACGAAGATTACAGCACCGCCGATATTCGCGAAGCACTGCCTGCATGGCGACTGCCTGAGTGGGCCGCTGCATAGTTAAGTCTGAAGTATAAGGGGCGAAGTGGGAAAGAACTTCGCACTTCGTCCCCAAAACTACCTGCTATAAAAGTCCCGGATATTCCGCCTTTACGGGAGTGAATGGCGCCGGTTGAATATTTTCTTTTTCCAATAAGCATCTCATGTCCACGTCTTCAAGGTCAAGCCGTGAAAAATTTAACCATTTTTGGTATTCAAGCACATACCTATAGTGAGCCTCAGGTAATTCGTAAGCATCTATAAAATCAGGTCTGAATTGCTTTTTATTATCTTTCTTTATCCAATATTTTCCCTTAATGCATGCTTGCCGAAGTGCTTCTTGCGCAATCTTGGGCTTTTCCGGCCCATAGCAATTGTCATACGCACGCTTAATGGCAAGAGCTACGGCTTTTATTATCTTTTCGCGAATCCATTTATGCTCCTCCGAACTCAAACCTTGCGCAAGCATTTGTTCCGCTTCCACCATTGATCCCAATGCTACGCCCTTCCGAGCATAGAAGAGAGCTGTTCCCAAGTTTATTTTGCCCTTTGGCCGACGCCTTTCATCTTCTTTTATGATCTGGAAGACATAATATGACATCTTCACGTACCGACGCATTTGGTCGCGGGTGATTATTCCGTCCGGGGGTGGTTCGAAAGGCGGTAATTCCTTAATTTTCTTTTTCAACTCCTTTGTCCGCGCTTCCCAGCTGAGGATTATTTCCGCCTGTCTTTCCTGATCGGTTTTTTGCTTTTTTTTCCGCTCCTCGATTTGCTTCGGCCCCGGTCGGAGGAGCGCCTTTCCTACCAAATAACCTGTAGGCAGGACGAACAGTGCGAGGACAATTCCTCCGATCAACCGCACCTTTTTGACTTTTTCCATGATGTTCCTTCCATTGATTATTTTATGTAAAAATATTATCGGTAGTGATGGTAACGTCAAGACACTCTAATTTCAAAGCGAGTCTATTTTTTTGCTTGATAAGTCCCTGATTCCCGGTTAATGGCATGGTAATGTTTTTTCGGAAGGATATTGATGA
>CAZDAF010000236.1:0-6311 GCA_964503115.1 uncultured bacterium | reverse complement strand
CACTGAATAGTGTTGTTTTTAACTGCATTGCAGTTGAAAAGTGCATTGTAAGTATCCGATATTAAAGCCAAATAACGAAAGCAGCTGATCTTTGTTCGAATGTCAAACGCAAAATCTGGGATAAACAGGTTAAAACCGCGGGATATTTTTCTTTGTCAGAAGGAAAACCTCGCCTTGACAACAGAACTATGCTTTTACATTTCAGCGCGGTTCGCTTGCGCCCAGTCCGAAGAGATTGAGTTTGAGATTGGCGCGTAATTCATCCGGGTCGGTGTGATAGCTGACTTCGGCATTTAGGGACCAGCATTTTGACATTGGTGTGAGCATGACGCCGCCGCCATGATCGGCGAACGTTCCCTCCGTGAGGTTTACGAAGTTAAAGTAGGTCAGCGCGACAGCGGGCGTAATGGGTAGCCGGAGACGGTTTTTGAGGAATTGCCACTCATCTTCGCCCTGGTAGCGGTATGAAATCTCCGCGCGGTCGCCCCGTTTGTCTTCGAGTGTGAAGCCTGTTGCGGCATATTGTAACGCACCTTCTTCAAGGTCGTAATTTGAGTCGGCGTCGAATTGAAGCATACGAGAAACGCGTACGCCAAGCTGTCCTCTGAGCATGCGCCATGTGCCGTCATCGGGGTGGTAGTGCTGTGTAACCTCGAGCTGAACGATCTCAAGGCCACGCGCAGCGCCCCATTTGTCGGTGCGCCGGACAAAAAACCGCTGGTCGAGGTTCAGCTCGATCACTTCGTAATCACCCAACGTATCCGTAAAATCCAGCGGAGGGGGCAAGTCCGATCCGAGATCGTGCATAATCACATACCGCACCCTCGGCTCGACGGTATGTTTATAGCGGTCTTGCCATTTGCGGTATAGCCGCAATCCCACTTCCGCTTTGCCAATCGCCGTCGATCGGTCGTAGTCTCCGCCCGCCTCCCACCATCCGGTTCCGCGCCATCCCGCTTCCGGGACGATATAAACGCCGGGGTAGGGTGTAAACGTGGTTGTCAGGAAGCTATAAAGATCGGCGCGTTGGGTGTACTCATCGCTGTGTTCCAATACTCCGGTAGGCGAGTCGCGGTAAAAGTTATCGAAAACACTCGTAACGCCGAAATAAACCGGCGTATGCGGAATCCGCACCAGCGAGGTCGTCAATGATGCGCGGGGCAATTGATAGGATTGATCGCCATCTGTGTCGGAATAGCCGTATTGCGAGCCGATGTCATCGCCCTGCAGATCGTTTATACCGCGCAAGAACACTGAAACCTCGCCCCAGCCGAAGGGCTGGTCGAAAATGACACGACTCTCCAGCGATCTCGACCTGGACTCGACAAGGCCATCCTCACGAAAATCTCTCACATATTCGTTATCCGATATCCATCTTAAGTCCTGTCGCCACTCGATTCCCAGCGGCAAAGGCACGCGCCCCGTGTATACCCAGGCCCACCGGTTTTCGTCTTCTTTCCAGTCGTCGAGGTAATAAGCCTCGAGCTTTCCCTCGCGGCCATGCCTCCTAACCCATCTCACCTCCAACTCCTGCTTGACGCCGCGCTGCTGGAGGTACCTTTGGGTGACCGTAAAATCCCACCATCGCGCTGCGGCGACGTAAAACGGCAGTGCGAACTCGAAGCCGTGTCGTGACGAGTAGCCCGCTTCGGGTATCAGTAACCCCGACTGCCTTCTTCGTTTTACGGGAAAGATGGCCGCCGGGGCATAAAATATGGGAGTGTCTTTTATGCGAAATGTCGCTCCCTTTGCTCTTGCGTAACCTTCCTCCTCGAGGTCTATTCGCTTGGTTGTAATCGACCAGTCCGGTTTACGGCCCTTTTTGCATATGCAGGAGGTGTAGGTGGCGTTTTCTATTACATAAGTTCCCGGGCCGATTTTCTCGATTTTTTCCGCACCGATGGTCGAATGGGTATCGGCGATATACAGCGTTCCCTTGACCAGCGTGCCCTGTTCGGAATTGGTGTTGAATGCGAAGGATTCGCACTCGACGGTGGTTTCATCACCTGTTATATGCACTCCCCCGCGCGCCTCGACGTCGCCGGTTTCGTTGTTTACTTCTAATTGGGCACAAGTAAGCGTGAAGCGATCGGTAACCACCACCACGTTGCCGTCGGCGAGATAACGGTTTTCCTTGCGCCAATAAACAATTTTGTCGGCGGATATGTTTAGCGAGCCGGAGTAAGTTTCGAGTTGGGTCGGAATAAACCCCTGCGCGTGCGCCGTCCGAGTGATAAAACATGAGGCGAGAAATACGAGAATAACGGCTGCCCGACCCGTTTTGATGAATACCCGATGCCGCATTTCACCCAACCCCGCCCGGTAGCTCCCGGGCTTCGCCCACCAGGTAAAGAGAACCCGTCACCAGTACCATGTCGCCCGAGCCGGCGGCGCTATCCAGTGCTTCTTCGACCGTTTCGTGGGCCAGGGACTTGATACCGAGCCTCCGCGCGGCTGCTGCGATTTCACCGGGGGCGTAGTATTCCATGTCCCGCAGGGGCACGGCGTGCACAACTTCTATAATCGGTTCGAGGATAGATAGGAATGTGTCGAGATCTTTGGTTACCTGCATCCCGAAGATCAGGCGGACTTTTCGGCCCGGGAATTCCTCCTCAATAGTACGGGTGAGCACCTCGGCTCCGCCGGGGTTGTGTGTGCCGTCCAGCAATATCGGCGGGTCTCCGTCCAGCAGCTCGAGCCTGCCGGGCCATTTCACTAATGTCACTCCATCGCGGAGTGCTTTATCGGGAATGTCAAACCCGTTTTCGATGAGCACTTCCACCGTTGCCAGAGCCATCGCGCTGTTCTGCACCTGGTGACGACCCATAAGGCCGCAACGAAGCCCCTCAAGACGCATAAAACGCCCGTAAAAATCGAAGAAAGGATAATTAGCGTCGTCGGAGTGGAATTCCCGACCCTCGATCACAATCGGCGCGCCGATCTCGCTCGAGCGCGACTCGATTACCGACATGGCCTCCGATTGTTGCCGGGACACAACAGCTTTTATCCCGGGCTTCATTATCCCCGCCTTCTCGCGCGAAACGCTTGTAAGATCGTTTCCGAGAAATTCCTGGTGATCCATTGATATGGGCGTTATCACCGTTACGAGGGAATCAACGAGATTGGTCGCATCAAGCCTTCCGCCCAGGCCGACCTCGACAATGGCCACGTCCGGCAGCTTCTCGGCGAAGTACAGGTAAGCCATCGCGGTGGTAAACTCGAAATAAGTAGGCTCGATTCCTTCAGCGGCCTCGCTCACCACTTCTTCGAGCCTGGCGATGTCGGAATCGGAAATCTCGTCGTGATCCAAGGTTACTCGCTCGTTGAATCGGTGCAGGTGTGGCGATGAATACATGGCGGTTCGGTATCCGGCGCGGATAAGCATTTCTCGCAGCATCGCGGCACAACTGCCCTTACCGTTGGTCCCGGCGATGTGTATGGACTTGTATTCGAGTTGCGGGTTGCCAAGCCGGTCAAGCAGTTTTGTGACCGTCTCGAGGCCGGGCTTGATGACGCTGCCTTTTAATTCACTAAGTTTTACCATGGCTTCTTTTCAAAACGGAATGGTAGTAGCGGGGTAGGGGAAAGTCAATTTCCCACCGGTGTAGGCTATTTTAAATATCCCAGTGCCCGCAGGTCTTTAAATATCTTTTCCGGCATCCTGACCGTTTTTGGCCTGCCCATTTTTTTTGATAAACGGCGGTTTCGGTCCAGCCGGTCGCGCCCGTGTTTTGCAAAGGCGGCCTTGATTTTTCGGTACTTGGGCACTTCGGCCAGATTATTCCGTTCGGATGGGTCTTCGATGATGTCGTAGAGTTCCTCGCGGTCCACTTCCGGGTCGAAAAGGTATTTGAACCTCGATCCTATCACCGCGTGCAAGTTTACCACTTCGGAGTATATGTACTTCCTCGGCGGTTTCTTCGCCTTTTCGCTGATGAACGGAGTGAGGTTCAACCCCTGTAACCCCTTCGGAGGCCGAAAACCGCAGAGGTGAGCCAGGGTGGGAAAGATGTCAGCGTTTTGTATGGTATGTTTGATTTTTCGGCCGCGCGGTACTTTGGGTCCGGCGATTATCAATGGAACGCGCACTACCTCCTCATAAAGGGACCGGCCATGCCCGACACCGCCGTGTTCGAGAAATTCCTCGCCATGGTCGCTTGTGATCACGATAATGGTCCGCTTGCGTGATCCTTTTTTATCGAGCGCGTCAAGCAGGCGGCCCATCATATGGTCGGTATAAGCGATTTCACCGTCGTAGAGTGCGATGTTGTGCTCAACGTCCCGGGGGGATAAGCGTATTTTCCCTTGGCAAATTTGGCGCCAGTTATCCCCTTTTATGGACAGCGCCTGAGGATAGCGGTCGTAATTTCGGTATTGCGGCGGTGGGGAATATTCCCAGTGGGGCGCCATGAAATGTATGAAAATAAACCACGGTTCCCGGCCCGTGTGAATGATTCCCTTCGCACGTTCCAGCACGCCGTTGTCGGTCGAGATGCGGGCGCTGTATTGAGCGAAACCTTTTCCAAAACCAAACGATTTCCATAGGTGCCTGTTACCGGTCCAACCGTGGCAACGGTATCCTCTTGCCGAAAAAAAGGTGGCCATGGTGCGAAAGCCGTCCCGCAATACCGGGAATGTTTGTGTATTTTCGTCGTCTGAAGCGGGGCTTTCGAGCGCAGGCGGCGGCGGATTGGTCACCCCGTGGTATGAAAGGTAAGTCGAGGTAAATGTGGACGCTATCGAAGGCTTGGTCCAGGAGCACTGAGCGTAAGCTTTTTCGAATAATACGCCGGATACGGCAAGCCGATCCATGTTAGGGGTGATGGGCCTGGAATAACCCAGGCAACCGACATGATCCCATCGAAGCGACTCGATGCTTATTACAAGCACGTTGGGTGATTGTACCGAAGAGAAGCGATCACAACTGCAAATACAGCTAAACGCCAAGAGAGTGAAAAAGATTTCAAGCTTTAATGATAAAAACAAAAGACGGGCAGCGAAAAATATCTTTCCAAACTTCATTCGATTTGTCGGAACCAATACTTTTCTAACAGTATGAAGTTACATTATACTTCACACTTCATATTTTAATTTTTTGACCCGCTTCCAGAATGGATACGTTTTTTATTTTGAGGGCTTTAACGTCTTTAGCGATTTCTTTGAGGTAAATAGGTTTCATGTGGTGCAGGAAAACTTTGATGCGGTCGAGGTTTTTAATTTTTTTCAGTTCGGAGGCCACTGTCTGCGGTGTGAGGTGACCGCTGACATCGGCGATATTTTGAAGTCTGTTGGGAAAGCTGCATTCGATGAAAACCGCTTTCAGTTTTTGGGCACGGTTTACGGCATTCCATATCTCGCGCGTTGGGCCGGTGTCGCTCGAAAACGCAATGGTTCCCGATGATGGCTCACTGAGAATATAGCCGGTAGTAGGCACGGTATGGTTTACAGGCACTGACCTTATGTTGATTCCTTCGAGCTTGAACTTGTCGCGCTGCTTTATTTTTCTGAGTTTCAGTACAGGGGCTTCCCGGGTAGGTATTTTCGTGAAATCGGGCCATATACGATCATTGAGGACATATTTCATCAGATTGTCCAGAACGCTCCGTATGCCGATTATCTCGACCGGTTGCGCTATTCGGCCGATGATGTTATCGGCCAAAAAACCTATATCCAGTATATGGTCGAGATGCGCATGGGTAATCAACAAATGTCGGATTTTAGCCTGTTCGGAGACTTTGAGAGAATTGGTAATGGAGCCTGCATCCAAGGTGATGGTTTTGTTTATAAGTATGCATGTTGTCCGGTGGCCGGGATACTCGTTCCCATAGCAACCGAGTACTCGAATTATCATTGTTGAACTCCAACCGGTTGAATGTCGTCAGATACCTACAATTCCCCGAATTGTTCTTTGAGCGCCAGGAATTCGAGGAACTTTCGGAGTTTGTCCACATCCGCAACGACAATGCAGTCGGACTGAACCTCGCCGAGCTTGGCCTTGACGATTTTATCGAGGACCTCGTTAACCTGAGCTTCATCGAGTCCGGTTCGCGATCCAATGTCGGCCACGGTGACTTTGATTTTTATGCCGCCTTCCAGGCACCACAGGAGTATCGGGTACTCGCGGATGGGAAATCCATAGGCATGTTGCCTCTACTGTATCCCTTGGCTGTGGGGGATCACCTCATACTGGCCGGGAAAAGATGGCAGGTAGTTGAGCGGGATGATCGGAAAAAGGAAATCCTGGTCAAGAAGGCGAAGGGTGCCCGCCCCCCGATGTTTCATTCCGGGTATGGTGAGATTGCCCCCAAGAT
>CAZDAF010000235.1:0-6312 GCA_964503115.1 uncultured bacterium | reverse complement strand
TATAATTGGTTTCAGGCGGCTTCTCGGCTAAGTAGCCCTTATTAGATTTTCATCAAAGTACGGCGCCTGAGTGAATAATTTTTGTCTTACCGCTTCTGCGACACGCATTTTGTCACAGTGAAAAATGTGCGTTAGTGAGTGGTACTTTGCATAAAGCGAACAGAAAAATCTAAGCGGAAACCATCTTGGAGGGTGTGAATGAGTGTAGAATTACCAGTTTTTCAGTTCTTCCTGGATCATTTTTTTAGTGCGATAAATGTTTCACCGAATTATCTCTTTTTTTATTAAAGGCCGCCTCGGGTCCGCCCAATTTCGGTGTATAAAATGAAAGATGAAGGTAAGACAAAAAAGCAACTTATAGAGGAATTGACCGAGTTGCGCCGGCGAAATGCCGAATTGGAAAAATCAGAAACCGCGCAAAAGCGGACGGAAGAGGCTTTGCAGCAAAGCGAAGTGCAGTTTCGGCATGCGCAGAAAATGGAGGCCGTCGGCAGGCTTGCAGGCGGCGTGGCGCACGATTTCAATAATATTTTAAGCATTATATTGAGTTATTCCGGTTTTTTAAGAGAGGAACTCGACCCCGAAGACCCACTCCGAAAAGATGCCATGGAGATAGAGCAAGCCGGCCGGCGTGCTGCGGATCTTACACGCCAATTGCTCGCCTTCAGCCGCCGGCAGATTATGAAACCACAGCTCATCAACCTCAATGAGGTTGTGCTCAGCGTAGAAAAAATGCTTAGAAGAATACTTGGCGAAGACATCGATCTGGCCGTCGATTTGGATGAAAACCTGAGTAACGTCATGGCTGACCGCGGCCAATTCGAGCAGGTGCTAATGAACCTCGCCGTAAACGCCCGGGACGCAATGCCGGACGGTGGTAAGCTCGCTGTAAAAACATCGAATGTGGGGCTGGATGAAAATTACGGTGATATTCACAAGGTAGGGGAGGAAGTTATTGCTGGTCCATACATCATGATCACCGTCAGCGATACCGGCACCGGTATGACGGAAGAAACCCGCGAACACCTCTTCGAACCGTTTTTTACCACCAAGGAAATAGATAAGGGAACCGGACTGGGTTTGTCCACCGTGTATGGAATTGTGCAACAAAA
This sequence comes from uncultured bacterium, assembly GCA_964503115.1. Taxonomy (GTDB): domain Bacteria; phylum RBG-13-61-14; class RBG-13-61-14; order CAYWKU01; family CAYWKU01; genus CAZDAF01. The sequence goes on along the minus strand of CAZDAF010000235.1, from coordinate 5,200 downwards.
CAACGGCTTTATTTGGGTATACAGCGAACCGGGCGAGGGATCGACATTCAAGATTTACCTGCCAAAAACCAAAGAAGACGTTAAAGAAGTCGATGAAAAACGGCGAGTTATGCATAAACTGACCGGCGATGAGACCGTTCTTGTTGTGGAAGACGATAAAAGCATGCGCCTTGCCGCTGTCAGAATTTTAACTTGATATGGATACGGCGTAATCGAGGCCGGCGACCCGATTGTGGCCGAGAATAAGTTCAAAAAAGAACTTACAAAGGTAGACCTTTTGCTCACCGACGTCATTATGCCGCACGGAAACGGCCGTATACTGGCCGGAAAACTCTGCGGCATCAAACCGGATCTCAAAGTGCTCTTCATGTCGGGTTATACCGATGACGTCATAGCCGATCACGGCGCATTGGAACCGGACATAAATCTGTTGCAAAAACCGTTCAGTGCCGAAGGCTTGCTTAAGCGAATCCGGGAAATGCTGGACACTTGATTTCCTCCATATTTTTCGTCGTCTCAAAGGATACGGATCCACTCCGTTTCGAAACAATCTCTCAATTCAGGTTTTATAAAAAGGACTTTATTCCTGTTCCCGTTCTCTCAGGATTATCTCGGCGGTTTTGCGCGCCGCGCGAGCGACGGCGCCCGAACAATATTCCATCATACCGAACTTGCCCGCCTCTTCCAAATCCTTCGGATCCAAAAGATTGAAAGTCCGGCCCATGAGTTTGGTCTGTATATCATAGCACCGGCAGCTTCCGTATTGTCGGATAAAATCGTTGTGCAGTTCCTTGCATAACAGGTACGACTTCATCGGTTTCATTATATCCTTATGATCTTTGCGTTCTCTGCCGAAAATCAGCCCGATTACCATCGCGCAACCGGTCAGCGCTCCGCACGACCCGTCGCCGGTAAGCCCGATGCCGTCCGCCAGGCCGCTGGCAGCCCTGAAGACATCGTCATTGTCGATTCCCAGGGCGTCGAGCAGGCCCGCAACTGCGGATTGAGCACAACTCGTGCACGTTTTCTCATACTTCTCGCCGAGTTGATAAGCTCGTTCGAGAATTTCCTCTTTTTCTTTCTCGGTCATAGCTTTCCTTTCATTTTCCAAGTTTAATTATCTCCCCTGTTATTGAATCGGGGTCGACCGTCAGGATGCCTACGGACCGGAACGGAGCGAACCGGCGATCCATGGCGCTGCCGGGGTTAAAGAAAAGTGTGTCGTCAAGTACGTCGTTCATCGGCTTGTGAGTATGCCCGAACACTATCGCACATACATCATCAAACTCGTTTCTGATGCGATTGATCATACCGGTGGGCGATCCCCATCCGTGTATCAACCCGACGCGGTGTCCTTCGAGCTCGATGACCCTTTTTACCGGCAGTCGCATGGTTACATCCGAATGATCCATGTTGCCGCTCACCGCGTCCACCGGAGCGAATTGCTCGAGCAGATCGACCACCTCCATATTCACAAGGTCTCCGGCGTGCAAAATGAGATCGACCTTGTCTTTGAAGTGCTTCTCGGCGATTTCATTAAGACAATCGAATCCCTGCCTGGATTTACTCATTATCTGGGCCGCCAACTTACGAACCCCGAATCCGCCGGATACCAGGTGGGTGTCGCTTATGACCCCTACTTTCATTCCCCATCCCCTATCATGAATCTTTCCTTTATCGCTTTATCGAGCGTCTTCCTGTCGGGCATGGCGCTGATAGCTCCCACCGCCTCGGTGGTCAATGCAGCGGCGGCAGTGGCCCGCCGGACGGCGTTTTTTATTGCTTTATCATCCTCAATCGGGTCGGACGCTTCGCTCGATGCCAGGCTCGACAACAATCCCGCCACGAAAGCATCTCCCGCGCCGGTGGTGTCGACCACATTCACCGACAGGCCGGGCACGCGACCTTGGGCTCCGTGCGAAGCATAGTATACCCCCCGCTCACCCATTGTCACCAGCGCCAGTCGCGGGCCCATATCGAGTAATTTTGCAGCGGCCCGCTCCGGTTCTCTTGTTCCAACCATCAACTCGGCCTCGTAGTCGTTCACTTTGACCAGGTCCGCATCCGGCAACATTTTGAACGTCCATTCCATCGCTTCGTTCCTAACCGACCACATGTGGAATCGGATATTGGGGTCGTAGCTTATTATAGCCCCCGCATCTTTCGCGGCGGCGACGGCGGCCTGTGTAGCGCTACGGCTTGGCTCGGCGGACAACGAAACCGTGCCGAAGTGAAAGAACCGCGCCGCTTTGATTAAATCCGTATCGACCTCGTCGGGCTCGAGCTGAAGATCCGCCGACGGCCTACCGTAGAAGTAGAAAGTCGGTTCTCCCGAACGATCGAGGTTGACGAAAACCAGGCTGGTCTCGTAATCGGCGGAAAAAATCAACCCACTGGTGATTACGCCCGCCTCTTTTAGCGTATTGCACAAGAATTTCCCAAAGGGATCGTCGCCCACTTTCCCGATAAAAGCCGTCGTGGCGCCAAGGCGAGCGCAGCCCACCGCTACATTGGCCAACGCGCCGCCGAAAGCTTTCACAAATCCGGCGGACTCCTCGATTGAAGCGCCCTTCGTGGTGCTAATCATGTCCACCAGCGCCTCGCCGCCGGCGACTACATCGATATTTTTCGCCGGCGATTCGCTCATCATCGGTAATCCAGTATGAGCTTCGTCGGCCCGAGCAGTCCCGAAGTTTTGGGCCGTGCGAAGAAATTCGCGGCGGTGTTGCGCACTACAACCTCGATGTCGTTTTCGCCGTTCTTCAAGAACCGCATAGCGTCAATTTGGTAAGGCGGCCAAAGTCTTACACCGGCTTCGTTTCCGTTAATCCGCGCCTCTGCAACCTCCCGAACATCCCCCATATCCAGTATCGCTTCCGACAAGGAGTCGGCTGTTATTTTCACCGTGCAGCGATAAGATACCGGCCCGAAGTAGTAGGGCAAGCCTTCAGAAGTCCATGATTCAAGCGGCCCGGAAATATCTTCGGGAGCGCAAATGTGTTCTCCCTTCACAGAGAACGATCCCACCAGCGCCAACGGTTCCGGTGCGTGAACCGTCGGGTAAAGCGTATCGAAATCCGGCAGCCGGCTTTCAAAAGTTATTGTGTTGATTCCCCTATGGATAATGCCGGCCAAAGACGCGATCCGGTTCGATTCGTCCCATAAATAGAAAGACTCATTGCGATTTATAAACCGGTCATTCACACAAATCGAAACCGGCTCGCCAAGGTCTTCGTATACCAGCCCGACATCTTTGGGTATGAAATCGAACTTCACCTTCGTTTCCAGTCGATAACCTGACCCGGGCGCCGGGAACGCTTTACCCATCCCGGGCGGCAAATCCAGGTATTGGGCCCACTCGTCGATAAGGTCCGCAGCCTCGTACGGACCTAACTGCCGAAAGGGAATTCCGAGCGCGCGCTCCGCCGTATCAAGCATGCCCATCGCTTTTTCGAAATTGAAAAAGCGCTCATAACGATACCGTCTCTCAGGCCTGGCAACCAATCTCGACACGGCGATGGCGCCTCGCGCCAACACTGCCGCCAGTTTCGCTCGATACGGAAATCTTCGGTCGCGGCGCAACCGGTCCAAAGTTCGCGCCGGTCGCCTGAGCACGCGAATGACACACGGCTCGATAAGATACACATTCGGCCCGAGTGGAACTCCGGCCCAATTGTCGAGTTGCAGAATCTTGCGATTCGTCGACTTCGCAGATTTTTCCACCTCAATCACCTTCGGTTCGCTCTCCGGCGGTACCGCCACCACCATCGACCGGCCCGGCCCTAATTTGAGCTTCAGAACAATATCGTCACCGTCAGGCACTGCATCCACATGCTTCACTTCGGAACCGTCTTCCGGGTTCCATAAATGCGGCGTACGCCCCGCCATGCCCCGCAACCGCAAGACGACCGGTTCGGCGAAGGAATTTCCGCCCGGAGTCAATTCGGTTACGAATACCATATCGGTATTATCAACGCGGCGATGATGCGAAAGCACTGTCCTGTCGCGGGCCGACGACACACGCACCCGGGGAGGAACTTTATCGTCAAGCCAATCGATAATCTTACCGACCGTGTCTCTGCCATCGGCTACCGGATTAAAAACCGCTTTCAATTCTGAACGAGTATCTTCACCTTTATCATCAAATCGGGGAGCTTGCCCATCACATGCAACGACTACTCCGACTTCCGAGGCTTTTTTCAGGAACTCGATCGTGCTCTGCATCAGGCAAACGGTGTTCGGTACGACTACAGCGTCGAAGCGCCCTTCACCTGCGCGGATTTTGCCGTCTTCGATGCCGTAAAGCTCGATAGCTTCCTCGAAGAGATAATTAAAATCGTGCCCTCCCAAAAGCAGCCTATCGGTGAGCTGAGCGACGCTTTTTACCGTGGCGTCCAGTTGCGGCGACATTCGCCCTCTGCCTTTCGAAGCGGCCCATAATCCCGCTGTCGGAAAAAGCAATAAAACGCGCGCCCGGTGAACTCCTTCCGAAAGAACGGCGCTCAGCCGGGATATATATTCCGAGAATGGCCCGAACGCGCTCCACCACGGCTGCTGATTGCTGAAGCTTTGGGGGAAGTCCCGTTTCCGCAGCCCTTTCGCCGAGACCCACGTCAGATGCGGATTGATGAAATTAACGCCCGTGGCGAACATCCAGTCGAGCGATTTTTTCAATCGCGCCGGGGTTGCCGCCCATCCGCCGCCTCCCCACAACTCGACCAGGCAGCGGCGGCGCGCATGCAGGCCGGCGATACTCGATACGACCTTCGGGGCGAGATTCGGCGCCTCGGAATGCACCACCCCTTTGCTGAAACCGTGGCCGATGCCGAGCATGTCTATTCCGGGCATCTGCATCGCAGATAGCGGGAGATAAAGGCTCCCGTGGTTGGCGGCCAGCAGCGACAGGAACTCCTCCATGCCCAGATGGCCGGTAAATATCAAGCCGCGCTCGGAGCACCACTTCCCCAACACCTCGTAATATCGTTCCTTGAAAAGCTCGCCCGCCGTGCGATAGAAATCGCATCGAGTCCGAACCGCTCCCGGCGCGTCGGCCGCCAGGTGATATAGCACCGGCCCCAGATCGTAACCCGCACGCTTTTTGAATTGTTCAGGCATGTCCGCACACCACGGCAGGCCACGGTAATTGTGCGGCTCATCGGTGAAAACTCCGAGAAGCGTTTTGCCGAAGTGTTCGCTATAG
>CAZDAF010000234.1:0-6343 GCA_964503115.1 uncultured bacterium | reverse complement strand
GCGACATCATAAGCATGTCGCGCAAAGTAGAAGAAGCATATGCGAAAAAGCAAGCTATGGAGAAGAGAGCTGCAACATAACGGGTACATCCGGGTATATCATTTTTTACCGCGTGGCTTTTGCAGACAGAGATCAGCAATTATTGAAAAGGCCGGCGAGTAATTTACCTTGAAAGGAGGAAAAGGACTATGAGCAAAATAAACCTGTTATTAGTGGACGATGAAGAGCAGTTTCTGTCCACCACCAAGAAGCTTTTTGAAAAGCGTGGAGTAAACACTTCAACTGCCACCAACGGCTTGGACGCTCTCAAAATAATGGAAAAGCAACCCATAGACGTGGTGCTGCTCGACGTGAAGATGCCGAAGATGACCGGTATAGAAGCACTGATCAAGATCAAGGAGAAATACCCCTTGGTCGAGGTGATATTGATTACCGGTGTCAACACGGTAGAATCCGTGATGGAAGCTCTCAGGCCGGGAGTGTTCGACTATGTAATGAAGCCCTGCGACATCATAAGCATGTCGCGCAAAGTAGAAGAAGCATATGCGAAAAAGCAAGCCATGGAGAAAAAAACCGCAGCAAAAAAATAAGCAATTTTATCGGACCCACAACAACTGTCTTCGAGACGAAAAAATTTCTTATTTCTTAACCTCAAGACAGGAAAATTTATAGAAAGGAAAAATCGACATGAAAAACTATGATGTTATCGTAGTCGGAGGAAGTGCCGCAGGTTTTACCGCTGCAATTACGGCAAAACGTCATTACCCGCACAGAAAAGTATTGTTAGTGCGGAAGGAAGAGAAGGTTTCGATCCCATGCGGAATACCGTACATCTTCGGAACGGTGGGGTTTCCCGAGAAGAACCTGATTCCCGATGGACCTCTTAAAAATAACGGGATAGATTTCTTGGTGGAGGAAGTCACCGGAATTGATGCCGAGAATCGAGTGGTTGAGATCGCCAAGGGGGAGAAATATGGTTACGAAAGACTCGTTCTCGCCACCGGCTCCACTCCCATTGTGCCCCCGATACCCGGTGTGGACAAGGAAAACATTTTCTGCGTCCAAAAAGACGTTGATTACCTTAATAATGTTCTCGATGCCGTAGACTCCGGTTCCGATCTGGCCATTGTGGGATGCGGGTTCATCGGCGTGGAGTTTGCCGAGGAGATCAAAAAGAGAAAACCTGATCTCAATGTAAAGATTGTCGAAATGCTCACGAATTGCCTCCAGTTGGTTTTCGATGAGGAATTTTGCATCAAGGCCGAAGAAGCGCTGAAAAAACAGGGTATCGAACTCCTCCTGGACGAAAGGGTGGAGAAGTTGTTGGGCAACAAAAAGTTGGAAGGAGTAAAGCTTTCGAGCGGTCGAGAGATTAAGGCGGATGTCGCTCTAATGGGTATCGGAGCTGCAGCAAGCATAGATCTCGCCAAGAAAGCCGGTCTCGAAATTGGTCCAACCAAGAGCATTCAAGTCAATCGCTACATGCAGACAAGCAATGATCACATATTCGCCTGTGGCGATTGCGCCGAAAAGGTCTCCTTCTTTGACGGCAAGCCCTCCGGGTTAAAGCTTGCATCGATCGCATCCATGGAGGCCCGTATCGTCGGGGCCAACCTGTTCGGCCCTCGACGTATGAACATGGGTGTCATCGGCGCCTTTTCCACCATTCTGGGGAATACGGCCTTTGCCGCCGCAGGTCTGACCGAAACTGCCGCCAGGCAAGAGGGCTATATCCTCGCAGTGGGCGAGTCCGAAGCTGTGAACCGACACCCAGGCGTCATGCCCGGAGGGGAGAACTTGAAAGTAAAGTTGATCTTCGAAGCAGGCAGCCTTGTGCTCGTCGGCGGACAGGTCTCAGGTGCCCGGAGCGGTGGCGAACTCATAAATGCCATCAGCGCTTGCATATACCAGAGAATGACCGCTGACGACATCGCCACATTCCAGATGGCGACTCATCCGGCCCTTTCCGCTTCGCCCATCGCATACCAGCTATCAAATGCGGCAGAGATAGCTATCGCCAATGTTCGAAGACTCTAGTGTCATATCATTCGTCAAATGACGGATGTAGAGACATGGTATGGATGGTGTCTCAAAATCGCTCCGTAGGGGCGACCGGCCGGCCATATGGCCCGCTTGGGTCGCCCCTACAAGTGATCGCCCTACATCATTAACCGACATAACAAGGCGGCAGTCGCCCTGAAGATGTTGACAGCGGCGGTTTCGAGGGTGGCGCAAAAGATTCGGGTAACACAATACTTAATTCACCTTCTTTTCAGGTTTTTAACCCTTAATTATTGTGTCCTCTAAATCAACAGCGTTTGGGAATGGCGCATTTACGGCGTTCCGATTGGTCCAATAATAGCCCAAAGAAAATCAGGGGTTAGCCGGAAAACCAGCCAACCCCTTTATTTTACAAGTAGCGGGGGATGGATTTGAACCATCGACCTTCGGGTTATGAGCCCGACGAGCTACCTGACTGCTCCACCCCGCATCAAGTGAATAATTTAGGGTATTTTCGCCCACTGATAGTGTCAAGGGGGCTTCGGATAGGCAAGCGGTGTTTTGCCCGTTATTTGAAAGAAAATATTTCGTGTTTCTTTTCATTTGAACATAAATAACTCATCGAAGCCGGCGCACATCGGAGATTCGGGGATTGGCAGGTAGCCCACGGTGAGGTTATGGGTTATCCTTATATGTTAAGTAAATTTATCGTAGTATCGTTTTCAGAAAGGATTTATGGATTTTGAAGTTTGACGTTACCGATATTGACGGCGCCAGGAGAAAGATGGAAGTGGTTATCCCCTCCGCAGAGGTAAATGAACGAGTTGAGAAGAGCTTTCGGGAGGTTGGCAAGACAGCCAAGTTGAAGGGTTTTCGCCCGGGCAAAGTGCCGCGCAACCTTCTCGAGAAATTTTTCGGGCCTCGAGTGCGATCGCTTGTGGCTGAAGATCTGGTGAAGGAATTTATAAATAAAGCTCTAGATGAGGCGAAAATTCAGCCGGTGGCGCCGCCGTTGGTCGAGCCGGGTGAAATAAAAAAGGGAGAAGATTTCTCCTTCGTTGCCCAAATAGAAATTCTACCGAAAATTGAAAATGTGAATTTCGAGGGAATCGAGGTTGAAGTTCCTTCAACAGATGTTACCGATGAAGACGTGGAACAAAACCTCGAACAACTGCGCCAGGGAGCCGCCCAACTTAAAAAACCCGATCCCGTCCGACCCGTTGCGATGGGTGATCATGTAATCGTCGATTTTGATGCGCGTAACGACGATGGGCCGGTGGGCAGTGAAAAAAACGTCGGGGTCGAAATAGGCTCAGGCACCATGCCGAGCGAGTTTGAAGAAGGGCTGGTCGGGTCGAGTGAGGGGGACAAAAAAACTCTGACGGTAAAATATGCGGAAGATGCTCAGACGCCCATGGCCGGCAAAACCGTCATTTTTAACGTTGAAATCAAGGATATAAAATTAAAGATTGTCCCGGATTTGGATGATGAATTCGCGAAAGACGTGGGAAGGGAGAACCTTTCAGACCTTAAAAGCAATCTGAAGGAAAGAATATGCGACAGGAAAGAGGTGGAGTCGAAGGAGAAGGCTCGACGAGAAATTATGAGCCGGCTCAGGGAAAAAACCCCGATAGACTTGCCTCCCAGCCTTGTCGACGCGCAACGACGCATAACGATTGAGGAGACTAAAAGGCAATTTGAGGCGATGAAAATACCTTTCAGAGAAGAACAATTCGGCGAGAAGTTTCTCGAAACTTCTCGCGAGAGGGTTCATGACGACATCCTGCTCGACGCGATTGCGGATGCCGAGAGTATAGAGGTTACCGAGGAGACCGTTGACGCCCGAATCGAGGAATGGGCCAAAGAAGCGGGCCATGATCCGGTTAAGCTAAAGGCCGCGCTGAAAGCTGAAAACCGAATTGAACAAATAAAAAGCAGTTTGAGAGCGGAAAAGACGGTTGATTTTTTGATGTCTGCTGTTACCATAAAGTATGTGGATCAAGTGAATTCGACGGCGGATACCGACACAACGGAATCATCGGAACAAGAAGAGCCATCTGAAAGAGGTGAACCATGAATCTCATACCGATGGTGGTGAAACAATCCCACCGGGGTGAACGAGCCTACGACATATATTCCCGGCTTTTGGAAGATCGCATTATCTTCATTTCTACGAATATCGACGATGATTTGGCCAACCTTGTCATTGCTCAACTTCTCTATCTGGAAAGTGAAGACCCCGACAAAGATGTACATTTGTACATCAATTCCGCCGGCGGGGTAGTCACCAGCGGCATGGCAATATACGATACCATTCAGTATGTGAAGCCGGACGTAAGCACTTTGTGCTTTGGGCAGGCGTCGAGTATGGGCGCTGTTTTGCTCGCCGCCGGGACGAAAGGCAAGAGGTTCGCCTTGCCGCATTCGAGGATAATGCTTCACCAACCCTTGGGAGGTTTTCAGGGACAGGCCACGGAAATCGAAATACATGCCAGGGAAATCTTGCGAATCAGAGAAGAGTTGAACCGGTTATTAGCGTCTCATACCAATCAGGACATCGAAAAGATACGGCTCGACACCGACCGGGATTTCTTTATGAGCGCTGTCGATGCCAAGAATTACGTCATTATTGATGAGGTTGTAACAGCGAAAGACGCCAAGCAGGACGGCGTACGAGCTACCGGATAAGCCACAAGCAAGGAAAAACAAATGAATAAAGGTCGTGGTATAGATAATCCGAGGGATCTTTGTTGCAGTTTCTGCGGAAAAAGCCAGCGAGAGGTGAAAAAACTCATCGCCGGTCCCACGGTTTACATTTGTGACGAATGTATCGAGTTGTGTAACGAAATTATTCGCGAGGAAAGCGCCAAAACGGCTCTGGGAAAAGAAACCCGGGAGTTGCTTACACCCGAAGATATAACAAATGCGATCAACGAGTATGTCATTGGGCAGGAACACTGCAAAAAGATACTTTCGGTGGCTGTTTACAACCATTACAAGCGGATTCAAAATTCCGCTCAGACTAGCGACGTCGAGTTGCAGAAAAGCAACATTTTGCTCATCGGCCCCAGCGGATGCGGGAAAACTTTGCTCGCGCAAACGCTCTCGAAAGTACTCGATGTCCCCTTCGCAATCGCCGACGCCACGAGTTTGACCGAAGCGGGTTATGTGGGCGAGGACGTCGAAAATATCATACTCAATCTGCTTCGTAGCGCCAATGACGATGTCGAGCGTGCTGAAAGGGGTATTGTTTATATCGATGAGATCGACAAGATAACTCGAAAGGGCGAGAATCCCTCGATAACGAGGGATGTTTCCGGTGAGGGCGTGCAGCAGGCGTTGCTGAAAATTATCGAGGGTACGGTGGCAAATGTTCCACCGAAGGGTGGTCGCAAGCATCCGCAACAGGAGTTTGTGCAGATAGATACCACGAACGTGTTGTTCATTTGCGGCGGGGCGTTTGTTGGACTCGACAAAGTTGTCGAAGACCGTATCCGGGTAAAAACGCTCGGTTTCGGCGCAAAAGTACAGCGAAAAGAAGAACGAAACCTCGGGGAAATACTTCAACAGGTCGAACCGGAAGACCTCATCAAGTTCGGGCTCATACCGGAATTCGTGGGCCGGCTGCCTGTAGTGGCTTCAGTACAAGAACTGGACGAGGAAGCGTTGATCAAAATTCTCAAAACTCCCAAAAACGCTCTTGTAAAACAGTACCAGAAATTGTTTGATTTCGAGGGAGTTCAGCTTAGGTTTACTGAAAGCGCGTTGCGCGCGGTGGCAAGCGAAGCAATCAGGCGCGGCACAGGCGCTCGGGGGCTGCGTGCCATTCTCGAACGGGTCATGCTGAACGTCATGTACGACATCCCGGGCCGGCGGGGGATCAGGGAATGTGTCATCAGCGAGGACGTTATATTGAACGACGAAAACCCCATTATTCTCTTCGAGAAAGAGGCGGAAAGCGCATAAGTACCAGGAGATAAAAATGTTCCTTAAAAACCAAGGAGATCGCAAGCAAACGGATACGCATGTCAAGTCGCTGCCGATGTTGCCTCTGCGGGATATAATAGTTTTCCCACATATGGTGGTACCCTTATTCGTGGGGCGCCCGAAAAGTATAAGCGCCATAGATGAAGCTATGCAGAGCGACAAAGATATTTTGCTCGTGGCGCAGAAAAACCCCAAAACTCATGAACCCACTCCCGAAGATATTTTCGATGTCGGCACGGTGGGAAACATACTGCAGATGATGCGCTTGCCCGACGGCACGGTGAAAGTGCTCGTCGAGGGTAAATATCGCGCTCGGATTCAGAGTTATTTACCGAACGAATCTTATTTCCTTTGC
>CAZDAF010000233.1:0-6348 GCA_964503115.1 uncultured bacterium | reverse complement strand
GTATCTACGGAGCGTACCTCGCTCGATAGGCACCGATCACGTATTTCACTATCGAGGCAAACCGATCAACTACTCCAAAGAAGCTTGGAAAACGGCGCTAAAAAGAGCCGGTATCAAAGATTTCCGTTTCCATGACCTGCGGCACACTTTTGTAACGCGCATGAGACGGGCCGGAGTACACGACCACGTGATTATGGCCATCACCGGGCACAAGACCCAGGCGATGTTTCGCCGCTATGACACTGTTGACGGCAATGATTTGCTGGAAGCAGTGCACAAAACTTGTGCACCACGATACAGCAATGCAGATGAAAAATCGACCTCGAATATGCAAAGAGGTGACACACGAGGTGACACACGGGCCGAAAAGCGTATTCAAAGAAAAGAGACACGCGGGAATCCGAGTGGGACGCCCGCGTGTAAATAGCTGGCGGAAGCGCATGGGAATCGAACCCACCGCGGAACGGAAATCCCCGCCCGCCACCGGATTTGAAGTCCGGGGAGACCACCAGCGCCTCATGCACTTCCGTTATTTTCGCCAATTGGTCTAAATATAATTCTTTATCAATTCCTCCGCGATCTGCACGGTATTTGTGGCTGCGCCTTTGCGCAACTGGTCGCCGCTGACCCACAAGACCAACCCGCCGGGGGTTGTCAAATCCTCGCGGATACGCCCTACCAAGCAAAGGTCCTGGCCGGAGGCCACCAGCGGAGTCGGGTATTCATTTTCCTCGATGTTATCCATCAGTTTGACGCCCGGCGCGCCATCGAGCGCTTTACGAGCTTCTTCGACTGTAACCGTGTGGGAGAACTTCAACCATATAGCTTCCGAATGCGCGGTGAAAACCGGCACGCGCACCGTGGTCGCGCTTATAGCCATGTCGTAATCGTGGAAGATTTTATGGGTTTCATTGACCATTTTCATTTCTTCCTTGGTGTATGCGTTTTCGAGGAAAACATCCACGTGCGGGATTAAATTGAAGGCTATCTGATACGTGAACTTGCTCACTTCCATATCTTTGCCCTCGACCCATGCGCGTACCTGGTCCTCAAGCTCGACCATCGCTTGCGCGCCCGCGCCTGAAGCGCTTTGATAAGTGCTCACGATAATCCGCTCGATACGCGCAATGTCGTACAACGGCTTGAGCGGCACCGCCATGATAATGGTAGTGCAGTTCGGGTTGGCTATAATTCCCTTATTCGTATAAAGCGCCACATCTCCCGCGTTGACTTCCGGCACCACGAGCGGGATGTCGGGATCCATGCGGAAGGCGCTTGAATTGTCCACCACCACCGCGCCCGCTTCGGCCGCTGCCGGGGCGAATTCCAAAGATCGATCTCCACCCGCCGAAAAAAGCGCAATGTCAACGTCCTCGAAGCTGTCATTAGATAGCAATTCGACCTCGACGTCTTTACCGTCAAACTTCACTTTCTTCCCGACCGACCTGTGGCTGGCGAGAGGTTTCAGTTGTGCCACGGGGAATTTTCGCTCTTCGAGAATTTTGAGCATAACCTGCCCGACCGCCCCGGTGGCTCCCGCTACCGCTACGTTGTAAGCGTCTTTTTTCATCTTTTCCTATCCTCCTTGAGCTTTTTATTAAAAATAAGGATATAAGTATAACTATCGATCCGACATTGCGGCACGTATGCGATCTCCCATTTCACGGGCGCCGATAACTTTTTCCTTGCGACGCGCTATATCAGCAGTCCTTGCGCCGGAATCCAGCACCCGCTCGACAGCCGTTTCGATTGTCGCGGCGGCGTCCTCCCGTTCGAGACCGTATCGCAGCATCATCGCTGCCGAAAGTATTGCGGCTATCGGATTGGCTGCATCTTTACCCGCAATATCGGGCGCCGAGCCGTGAACCGGCTCGTAAAGACCCGTACCGTCCCCCAGACTGGCCGACGGCAGCATACCGATCGAGCCGGTTATCATCGCCGCTTCGTCGCTGAGGATATCGCCGAACATGTTTCCAGTCACTATCACGTCGAACTGCCTTGGATCGCGGATGAGCTGCATGGCGCAATTGTCCACGTACATGTGCCTCAAGGTTACGTGCCCAAATTCTTCTGCGATGCGGCTGACCGTTAATCTCCACAGTTCCATTACTTCGAGCACGTTGGCCTTGTCGACGCTATGTACCAGCTTACGGCGTTTTTCCGCCAGCTTAAAAGCGATTCGTGCGATACGCTCGACCTCAGGCTCACTGTATGCCATGGTGTTTACGCCGCGCCTGACGCCGTCCGATCCCATCTCGACGCCTTTCGGCGTTCCGAAATATATACCGCCGACAAGCTCCCGAACCACGATTATATCGGCGCCGCGCAACACTTCAGGCCGAATGGCGCTCGCTTCCAGAAGCGGCCCGAATACCATAGCCGGACGAATATTGGCGTAAAGCTCGAGTTCCTTGCGCAACCCCAGCAGCGCGCGTTCGGGCCGGACGTCGTAAGTAAGGCTTTCCCACCTCGGCCCTCCGACGGCGCCAAGCAGCACCGCATCGGCTTCGTGCGCCCGCTCAATCGTTTCGTCCGGCAACGGCGAACCCGTCGCATCGTACGCGCAGCCACCCGCAAGCGCTTCCTCGAACTCGATATCGAGGTTATGCGTCTTTTTGAGCAGCTTCAGCGTCTCGACCGCCTCGCGGATAACCTCCGGGCCGACCCCGTCGCCCGGTATGACGAGAACTTTAGCCATCCAAGGTCCTTTCCATCATGAATTTCATCAATCCGCCGGAATTCAACAATACCTGCATAAAAGGCGGCACCGGTTCCGCATGGTACACTCGATCCGTCGTCAAATTGTGAATAACGCCTTCGGAAGGCTCTACTTTCAGGCGATGTCCCGCTTCGATATCTTCGACAGCTTCGGGTGCTTCGAGAATGAGCAGCCCCGTATTGAAAGCGTTTCGATAGAATATTCTTGCGAAACTCTTGGCAATAACGCAAGCCACTCCCGCACCCACCAGCGCAATCGGCGCATGCTCGCGGCTCGACCCACATCCGAAATTTCGCCCGGCGACGATTATATCTCCGGGTTTCACGTTGTTGTGAAATTCAGGATCGATTCCTTCCATAGCATGCGCTCCCAACTCCGCCGGGTCGCTCGTTACGAGATACGGAGCGGGGATGATAATGTCGGTATCTATATCATCATTGAACTTGTGCACCGTTCCCTCAACGGTCATGGCGTCACCTCCGACGTAATATCTCTCGGGTCGGTCACCGCGCCGGTAATAGCGCTTGCGGCGGCGACGGCGGGCCCGGCGAGTATGACTTCGCTGCGCGGGTGGCCCATGCGTCCCACAAAGTTCCGGTTGGTGGTGGATACCGCTTTTTCCCCTTCATCGAGCACTCCCATGTGTCCACCGAGACAAGGGCCGCAGGTGGGTGGGCCGATGGTGGCGCCCGCATCGACCATATCGCCGATTATGCCTTCTGAGAGCGCCTCGCGATATATTTCCTGGGTGGCGGGCAAAACGATAACCCGGATGCCTTTCGCAACCTTGCGGCCTTTGAGCAGTTTTGCGGCTTCGCGCAAATCCTCTATCCGGCCGTTGGTGCAACTTCCTATAACCACCTGTTGTATCGGCAAATCTTTAACCTCACGAGCGGGTTTTACATTGGCGGGGGAATGGGGCAACGCCACCACCGGCTCGACCGAGTAAGCATCTATTGTCACCACGCGCTCGATTGCCGCATCCGGATCGCTTTTATAAACCACCGGCTTCTTCCTTGCCCTGTCCTCGAGATATTTCATAGTCGTCTCATCCGTCTCGAACAATCCGGTCTTTCCCCCGGCCTCTATCGCCATGTTCGCCATTGTAAAGCGGCCGTCCATGCTTAGACTTTCTATGGCCGACCCGACAAGCTCGATGGCCATGTACCGCGCTCCCTCGACGCCGATTTTACCGATAAGCGTCAATACGAGGTCCTTGCCCCCGACCCACGTTGGGCACTTTCCCTCGAAGACGGCACGAATCGTACGCGGCACTTTGAACCACGCCTTGCCCGTTGCCATTGCCGCCGCGAGATCGGTGCTTCCCACACCGGTGGCAAAGGCACTTAATGCGCCACCGGTGCAAGTGTGACTGTCGGCGCCTACCACCAGGTCTCCGGGAACGATCAACCCTAACTCGGGGAGAAGCGCATGCTCGACACCACCGCCCGCGCCGACCTCGTAGTAGTGCATTATCCCGTACTCCTGCACGAACCGTCGCATGATGTTCACCTGCGCGGCAGTCTTAATGTCCTTGCAGGGTGTAAAATGGTCGGCAATAAAACCTATGCGGTCCGGGTCGAACACTTTTGAGGCACCCGCTTCCTCGAAAACCCTTATAGCCACCGGGGCGGTAATGTCGTTCGCAAAGGCGAAATCCACACGGGCAAGCACAAACTCACCGGCCTTTACGCTTTCCTTCCCGGCGTGCGCCGCCAATATTTTTTCAGCCAATGTCATAGACATGCGATCACCTCAGGGAGCGATGCGTTTAAGTTCGGTCCCGGTGCGTTTTCGTCGTTCCAGCTTGTTCAAAGCGTTAACGTACGCCTTTGCGCTGGCGACGATAATGTCGGTTTCCGCGCCGCGTCCCACCACTTGTAAATCTCCTTCCCGTATACGCACGCTCACGACGCCCTGTGCGTCCGTGCCGTCCGTTATTGCGTTGACCTGGTATCTCACCAGTTGGCTCTTATCCTTCGTGATGGCTGCGATTGTTTTGAACGCCGCATCAACCGGCCCGTCGCCGAATCCGGCCTGCTTGACTATCACCCCGTTTACCTCGAGCTCGACGCTGGCGGTGGGGATAAGTTCGGTACCGCTCGTGACATTTACGTGCCTGAGCACATACGTATCGGGGATACGCAGCACCACCTCCGCAATGATCTCCTCGATATCTTCGTCGTATATATCCTTTTTCTGGTCCGCCAGTTGCTTGAACCGCTTAAAAACGCGGCTGAACTCATCTTCCGCAAGCTCGAAACCAAGTTCGTCAAGCCTGTCCCGAAATGCGTGCCTGCCGGAATGCTTTCCCAGCACCAGCTTGTTCGACCGCCTCCCAACGCTCTCGGGAGTCATAATTTCATAAGTCTTTTTCTCCTTAAGCACTCCGTCCTGGTGTATACCCGCTTCGTGCGCGAACGCGTTATCGCCGATAATCGCCTTGTTGGGTTGCACGGGTATGCCGGTAATCGAAACCAGCATGCGGCTGGCGGGATAAATTTGCTCGGAAACCACGTTTGTGTAAAACGGCAAGGAATCATGCCGTGTGCGCAACGCCATGACGATCTCTTCAAGGCTCGTGTTACCTGCGCGTTCCCCTATTCCGTTGATGGTGCATTCGACCTGTCTGGCGCCGGCCCTTATTGCGGCTATTGAATTCGCAACGGCGAGTCCAAGGTCGTTGTGACAGTGCACACTTATGACAACCTTATCCAACTCCGACACTTTTTCGCGCATCGAAGTGATAAGATTGTAGTATTCGTGCGGCACGGTATAACCGACGGTATCGGGAATATTTATAACCTGCGCCCCGGCTCCTATAACGGCGCGAAAGACCTCGGCCATGTAGTCGGGATCGGATCGTGTGGCGTCTTCCGCGCTGAATTCGACGTTGTCGGTCAAAGTACGCGCATATGTTACTGCATCCAAGGCATCTTCGAGGACTTGTTCCCGCGTTTTCTTTAACTTTTTCTCGATATGCAAATCGCTTGTTGCTATAAAAATGTGCAATCTGGGAAAAGCGGCTTCCCGAACCGCTTCCCACGCCCGGTCGATATCCTCGCGGCCTGTGCGCGCAAGAGCGGCTATTTCAGGGCCGCGCACCTCCGCCGCCACTTGCCTGACCGCCTCGAAGTCCCCTTCGCTGGCCGCCGGGAAACCCGCCTCGATGACATCGATCCCCAGTCGAGCCAACTGCCGCGCCATGGTGATCTTCTCGTCGATATTCATGCTCGCACCGGGAGATTGCTCCCCATCTCTCAGAGTGGTGTCGAATATGTAAATTTGTTCGGCCATGGAATTTACCCCCTTTGAAAATGTGAACAAAATATCCGCCGCCAATAGCCCTGATATGCCAAGAGGCCCGGCAGGTGCCGCCCACCCGCCGGGCCCCTAAGGGACTTGCGACCGGGCGCCTGCACTACGAGGGCAGTAGCGTCACCTTGTCCTCCTCCTTATCCTTTTCGTCATCGTCAGTTTCCTGCTCAAGAACGTCTTTGACTCCCTTTTGCAGGAAGAAAACCGTCTCTATAATTCCTCCGAACACGTAACCGTAAGCCGCTACGAATATCGCGAACTCGGGGCTGAACATAACAAGCGCTATAATTAACGCCCCTAACACCAACACC
>CAZDAF010000232.1:0-6357 GCA_964503115.1 uncultured bacterium | reverse complement strand
AAGTATTACACCCAGTTGGTGCTTTTTCACTTACATTAACCGGGAATCAGGGTTAAAATTTTCTCGATTGCGGGTTTGTCATGCAGGTGCTATAAATAATCCACGGAGAATTATTTGACTCTTTATCTTTTGCCGGGTAATCGGTAAATACTCATAAGAGTCTTGAAAGGATGTTGAAAAATGGAAAATAAATCCGGGGAGAAAAAGCTTTCGATGACTTACAAAGTCAAGGAAACAATTGTAAAAACATCCTTGTTGGCTTTAGCTACCACTTTCGAGATAGTTTCGAAGCACAGCCCGGAGCTTAAGGCCGAGATTGCGGATTGGGAAGATGGGCGCGTCTTTTCGCTGGGAGTGTTGCCCGATGGGCCTGCGGTATCTCTTAAAAAAGAGGGAGATCAAATCCGGTACCTCGGGAAAGGTTATAAGAATCCGAAGCTCAAAGTACTGTTTAAAAACGTGGACGCCGCGTTGCTGCCTTTTACCGGTCAAATGGGTTCGCACACGGCATTCGTCCAGCACCGGGCCATTGTGCACGGGAATATCGGCGAGGCGATGCAAGCTTCGAGAGCCATGGATATAGTGCAAACGTACTTAATGCCGGTTTTCATATTGAAGAAGAATTCCAAGCGCCCTCCCAAACTGACGGGCGCGGAAATGCTACTCAAGGCCAGGGTCATGACCACCTTGGGAATAGGTTTGCTTCTTAATATGACTAAATAGGCGCTTGCGTCTTTGGGACGAAAAATCAAACGATAGGAGAAAAAAATGAGAATTCCGGAATACTACGAATATTCTTGCCCTGTAAAGATTGTGAGCGGTCTCAAGGCCCTGTCGAACCTCCCTTATGAGATGGATCAACTTGGCGTGAATAAGGCCCTGATCATAACCGACCAGGGTGTTATCAGCGCCGGCTTGATCAAGCAGGTTGAAAGCGCTTTCGAGGGGTCCGACTGCGAGATTGCTGCGATTTTCGACCAAACGCCGCCGGATTCGAGCAGCAAGGTCGTCAACCGGGTCGCAAAGCTGTACCAGGAGAAAAACTGCGATTGCTTCCTCGCCGTCGGCGGAGGGAGCTGCATGGACACCGCCAAGTGTGCAAACATGATCGTTACCGAGGGTACCGAAGACCTGATGCAATTCCAGGGCGCGGAAAGATTGAAAAAAACCATGAAGCCTTTCATCGCCGTTCCCACCACCGCAGGCACCGGATCGGAAGTCACGGTTGCGGCGATGATTTATGACGAGGAGACCAATGTTAAAATGGCCTTCACTTCGTATCATCTTCTCCCCCGGGTGGCGATAATCGACCCGAAGATGACTTTAACCATGCCGCCGAAAATAACTGCCGCGACCGGCATGGACGCGCTAACTCACGCCATCGAGGCGTTTTATTGTCTGCAAAAGAATCCCGTTTCCGATTCTTTCGCGCTGGCCGCAATCGAATTGATTATGGGGTACCTGGAGAAATGTGTTAAAGACGGTGCAGATGAGGTCGCGCGCCTGGCGATGGCCAATGCGGCGCTGTTGGCCGGGATAAGCTTTTCCAACTCGATGTGTGGAGTGGTTCACGGTCTTGCGCACGGATGTGGCGGTGTTTGTCGAGTACCTCACGGGGTGGCCAATGCGATACTGCTGCCGTGGGGCATGGAAAACAACCTTGAAAAGGTCGGGGATATTATCGCCGAATTGGCGCCAGTGCTGGGCGCTTCGACCTCCGGCGGCGCCATGGAGCAGGCAAAAGCCGCTATCGGGGCTGTTCGCGACCTCGGAGAGCGACTCAAAAATCTGTGTGGATTGCCCACTACCTTGAGAGAAGCCGGAGTTACCGAAGATAAACTCGATGCCATCGCCAAAGTCGCTATAAACGACGGCACAGCAACATTCAACCCTGAAGATGTTACCTACGAGGTTGCACTCGAGATCCTAAAGAAAGCTTACTGATGGAATAAACAGGGGAGGAGGGGGCTTGTATACAGCCGTTTCTCGTCTTACACTTAAGTAAGAAGTATATAGTGTCGTTCTGATTGGCTTCCGTTCGGGGGCTTTTGATTTCTTATTTGCAATAGTGTGGTGGAGAGGTCGTGGCGGCCTTTTAAGGGAGATTTAGCGCTTGAAAACCGCCGTGCGAACCGATAAACAACCCACCGTCAATCTCGAGCTGCCATTTACCAATATGGCGGAAGGTAGAATTGCCCGGAGCTTGTTTAATTTGCTCGAGCGGCCCATGGCGGTTGTTTTCACGGATAATTCGACCGTTATGATCAGCTTTAAGGAGAAGAAGGGTAAACCGCTCGAACTCCGCCTGCATCACATGTTCCGCGAAGCCGACGAAAGAATTGTCGAGGCGCTGGGCAGGTACATCCAAGGCAAGGACGGTAAATGTTCGGCAATGCTGACCGAGTTCATCAATGCCAATAAAAGCCTCGTGCGAAAATCACCCTCCAGGCGCACGATAAATATCAACCCAATCGGCAAACATCACCGTCTGGAAGGAATATACCGGCGCTTGAACGACTCCTATTTCGAAGGCGGACTCGATGTCGCCATCACCTGGGGCAGAAGGAACGGCAGAAAACCGCGCTCGCACATAAGACTCGGAAGTTATTCCTTTGAAGACAAGATCATACGCATTCATCCCGTTCTGGATAGAAAATGGGTACCGAAATACTACGTCGAATCCGTAGTTTACCACGAGATGTTACACGCATATTTTCAGGTAAGCGAAAAAAACGGCCGCAGAAGATACCACACTCCCGAATTCCGCCGCTGGGAAAAACTTCACCCAAACTTCGAGCAGTCCCGGCAGTGGGAAAAACACAACATCCACCGCCTGCTTAGAGCGCGCGTGTTGTAGCCGTGCGTCTTATAGTTTACCATCCTTAATCTGAAGGTCATTTCCCCATGAACAAGGAGTCGATTCTCAAAATTCTGGAAAAAGTCCGTAAGGGCCGGCTCACTCCGGCCAAAGCCGCTGAGAAGCTGTCCGCTTTGCCGTTTGAAGATTTCGGTGACGTAAAAGTTGACAGTCACCGGGCGCTGAGGCAAGGTTTTCCGGAAGTGGTTTTGGGTGAAGGGAAGACCCCCGAGCAGATCGAGAAAATCGCGCGTAACCTCTTTGAATCCGGCGATCCCGTTCTCGTAACTCGCATCGAGGAGGAGACTGCCGGGCTTGTTCTCGAAACGTTTCCCGGAGGTCGCTACGATCCTGTATCCCGCACACTTATTTACCGCAAGGGAAAAATAAAGCGGCAGGGAAAGGGCACAATTCTGATTGTTAGCGCGGGCACCAGCGATACGCCCATATCCGAGGAGGCCGCTGTCACGGCGGAGGTTATGGGCAACCGCGTCGAGCGGCTCTACGATGTAGGCGTTGCGGGTATCCACCGTCTTTTGAATCATTTCGATCTTATCCGCAAGGCCAGGGTAATCATCGTCGTCGCGGGTATGGAAGGCGCGTTGGCGAGCGTGGTGGGAGGAATAGTTTCAGTGCCGGTTATTGCGGTGCCTACCAGTATAGGCTACGGCGCCAGCTTCGATGGCCTCGCGGCGTTGTTGGGCATGCTCAATTCATGCGCCTCTAACGTTTGTGTTGTGAATATAGATAACGGCTTCGGAGCCGCTGCCGTCGCTTCGGCAATCAACCGTTTGTAAAGGGGGAAAGCTGAAGCCTTCCTTTCTCTATCTTGAAGGGGTGTATATAAACAAGGAGGATGTTGTACAAAAATGAAGGTGTTTTTCGAGCCTGATAAAGTCGCGTTTATTGGAGCGACGGCCACCCACGGTAAACCCGGTCGCAGTCTTCACAAGAATTTAATAGCAAGTTTTGGGGAGCGTTATTTTCCCGTAAATCCACGCGGTGGTGAATACGACGGGCAAAAGGTGTATCAGTCGATATCCGAAATTCCCGAGCAGGTGGATCTGGCTATAATCTTCATTCCGTCCGAGCGTGTACCGGGAGCGGTGGAAGAATGCGTCCGGGCCGGAGTGCGGGGTGTGATTATACAATCGAGCGGATTTGCCGAAGTCGGGCCGAAGGGAAAGGAACTTCAGGATAAAATCGTGGACATAGCGCACTCGAACGGCGTTCGCGTTTGGGGACCGAATTGCATGGGCAGTATCAACGCGCGTAAAAAGTATGTGATGAGCTTTATGATATCGAACATGTGGGAGGGCAAGCTCGTGCCGGGGGACATTTCCCTGGTGGTGCAATCCGGAATGCTGTCGGCGGGGTTCCTCATGGCGGTGCTCGGGAGAGCGAAATTCGGGCTGAGCAAGGTATGCTCGATAGGCAATAAGGCCGATGTGGACGAACTTGACGTGCTTGAATACCTGATTGACGACCCCGAAACTGGCGTTATAGCCATGTACCTCGAATCGATAAACGACGGCCACCGATTTTTGAAGGCCGCCCGCAGTACCGACAAGCCGCTGGTGGTGCTCAAAGGCGGGTATACCGAAGGGGGCGCCAAAGCCGCCGTCAGCCACACCGCAAGCATCGCCGGAAATAAACTGGTGATCGACGGCGCACTCAAGCAGGCCGAAGTGGTGCGTGTTGACGGATTCCACGAGCTGTTGGACACGGCGCGCGTCATTTCACAATTCGGTCGACGCGCAGCCGACCCGGCGAAAATAGCGGTGCTCACCTTCAGCGGCGCGGCGGGGATAGTGTCCAGCGATATTATCGAGTCCATGGGCATGAAACTTGCCGAGTTTTCGCCCGAAACCGTCGCTCGGCTACAGAAAGTGTACCCGACGTGGATGCCGCCGGAAAACCCCGGCGATCTCTACCCGGCACTCGAGATAAACGGGCCTACAAAAACTTACGAAGAAGCTATTAAGGCGGTACTCGACGACCCGGGCGTGGACGGCGTCCTGATACACATATTCGCACTGGCCACGCCTTTGATACTTAAAGCCATCGACAACCGGCTGGACGATCTGAAGAAAAAAAATAAGCCCATAGTCACGTGGCTGATGGGCGACCCTGAAGTAGTGATGGACGCAGGCAGGGAAATAGAGAAACGTGGCATTCCCGTCATGCCGGACATACAGCGCTCGGTAAAAACACTCGCCGCAGTATTCTCGGGAAAAAAATAGACCCGACACTGTAGGATAAGGGTAAAGGAATCCAGGGGCCATGGATTCGAGTGACAGGATAAGGATAATTAACAACTGACAACTGAATTTCACTTGATCCCTCAAACCCTCGAATCCTCGACCCCTTTCTTTACGACTATTGTCACACAACGTCCATCGGAGCACTGCATTCCACATCTCAATCACAATTATCCCCTGACTGTTCACTAAAATTATATCCCCGGTCGCTTTTTTGCTCCTCACTGGATTTTTTTTGTATTTATTGGTAGCTTACCATCAAGCGTTATATCGGAAGTGAACCTTGGAAAAGTTGGATGTAGTTTACATGAAGCCGGACATCGCCAGTCTGTTCGGCGCTGTGAGCCTGGCGGCGGGCGGGTTGAAGGTGCTTGTGCTCGATGACAAGCTTCAAGCCCGTGTATTGAAGTCCGAAGACGGGACGGAAGTGTCTCCACCCCCCGAGCCGTTTTTATGGCGCGGACTGAAATCCGTCGTGTTTCTCGAGCCGCTTCTCAATCGCTTAAAACTTCTCACGGTCGCTCGCGATAAAGTGAAACACGTCAATCCTTCCTTGCAGGTGGTGACGCCGGACGCGCGCCTGGATTATTTCAGCCCCGATGCAAAGCTTAGTCAAGAGTTTGCGCGCGAGTTTGGTCGCGATGATGAAAATTGCGTCATTTCCCTGCTGAACGATTTGCACGAAATCGCAGAACGAGTTTACGAATTGGCAGGCATGGAAAGTTTCCCGCCGATGCCTATGAGCTTTGCGGAGCGGCTTTTCAAGAGAGAAGCGGATTGCCGGAAAGAATTGGAACAATTGCGCGACTTCTCTTTTGAGGAGGTGCTCCGAAACAGCGGCGTCAGCGAACCCGTGCGGACTCTTTTCTACAGCGTTATTGCGGCTTTCGAGGTGCCCATGGGGAAGGAACTTCCCGCTTGCGCCGCCGCTCTTGTGTTGGGCGGAATTCACCGCGGTATATACCGCGCTGACGAACCCGCTTTAAGAGAAATATTGATATCCACCTTCAAGAAGAAAGGTGGTTACACCTTGCCGATGGCGGACCTCGAAACCGTCGAAATGGACAAGGGCGGGATATCGGCCTTGAGAATGAGCAAATCGAACTATATCTACTCGCGCTTATATGTGGCGGCGGATCGACATTTCATCAAGTATGTTCCTGATAAATATAAGGCTCGCGTCGTAGCAGGCGCCCGGCTTCATATACTGACGATAATGGCGCGTGAGGGCGCGGTTCC
>CAZDAF010000231.1:0-6430 GCA_964503115.1 uncultured bacterium | reverse complement strand
AAAAAAGGAGGGAAAACATGAGCAGACCGAAAATTTTTCTAGCGGCTGTGTTGCTCTGCCTGATGTTGTGGCCGGCTTTTGCTACAGCGCTGACTCCGGAGGAGGAGGAAGGCAAGAGTTGGGCTCTCTTCCGCCGCATCGTCGGCCCCAGCTACTTATGGGGCCTTGACGGAGTGATGACCATACCACAGGCGGACATGATCGGCCCATGGAAGCTGGCGATATCGGGAGTATGGACCGACGCCGGAACATTAAGGGGCGAAGACCTTTACGATGTCAAGTATTCGATCATTTTCTGCCCCAATCCCAACATGGAGTTCAGCTACACTCGGAAAGAACTTATTTTTGTCGATGGCCTCGAGCGATCTCCCATCCATGCGGATATTTACAACCTCAAGCTCAAGATCATAGACTTCGACAAGGACTATCTGCCGAAACTCGGCGCCAGCATATACGGGTTCGAGGTGAATGACATTGATGATTTCGCAATGAGCAACGTTTATCTCAACCTTGCCACAGTGATGACCGAGGATATTCCTTTCAAATTACCGCTTTTGGATGAGTCGAATCTGGGAATCCATCTCGGTGTGGAGTTCGGGCTGCTCGAATCTACCGAGACCGAAAATTTCTTTTTCGCAGGCGTGGACCTCTCGACGTGGAAAAACCGGATCATGCTGCTTGGTGAATACGTCGGGGCCAACGAAGAAGGCGAAAACGGAGTGTTCAACGCGGGGATTGCCTTCCGTCTCTACGACATGTTCGAATTGGGCATAGCCTCCTACGACGTGGGAGGCCAGGCGGTAGATGAGTCGAGCCTTATGGTTCATACCAGCTTTACCATCCCGATAGCGAAAATATGGAACCATTTCGCCAAAAAGAAAAATCTACCGATTCTGCCCGAGTCGGAAGAAGACTACCAATAGGAGGAGGTGAATTATGTATTTTATCAAACGTCTTATAATCCTTCTCGTTCTGTTTGTCGTTTCGGTGGGAGTGTTGCTTACCGGTTGCAAGGAAAGAGATTTCCCAAGACTCGTCACCATCTACAACTCCCAATTGCAGGAAACAAAAGTAATCGGTTTCATGGATACCGTGTATATAAGCGTGCAGGAGCTCGACCCGCAAACGGCACATACCGTCACACTGAAAACCGCCGGTGGAAGTATCATCAGCCAGGCGGTGCTGACGTCGGACGAGGAAGGCAACATTGCGCCTACACCCATGTGGTACGACGTGGGACTGATCACGAACGATTCCGGCGGAGGTACGCCGGGAACGGTGGACAAGGCGAGTCTCACAGTCTCCAGCTTCACAATAGACATAGTTGGCGGCGGCACCAACATGTCGCTCGACGAATACATATTCATCGTGATGGATGAAGGTATTCAGGACGGGCAAATAGTTTCCACCCTCCCGCCGAACCCGGTCATCTGGGCTTCCGGCCCCGACGGCAAGCTCTCGAACACTTTCAGCGAAGACGACAATTACGCCTGCTACTGGTATCCCGACGACACTGATTGCCAGGCCGACTCATCGGCCAGAGACACCAACACCGACGAGGTGTGGGTATCGGGATTGGAATTCCCGTTCACTAGCCCGGAAACTCAAATTGACGTGTACGTTACCGTTGATAATACCTGGATCGTTGAAGATTCCCTGGGCAGTCCCGAGGATATCTTGACGCGGCTCGTTGTCGGGCCGGTGTCCGTAGACGTTAACCCGGACGGTTCACTCGTCACTACACTTGTGTGGGACGTGGACATCGAGAACCCCGGCGTGACAAACGGTTCGTACGACATCGTCGCCGACGTCGACGGGGACGGCGTGTTTGACATCGATTTCCAGGGCACCAATCCGCCGGATGCGGTGGATAACATGAGTGTCCCGGGATTCATACTCTTAAACAGCGTCTTCAACAACAACCCCGGCGCAGACCCGGATAACGACGGGCTGATGAACTTCGAGGAGGAAGAAATCGGGACCGATCCGGTCGATTGGGACACCGACGACGGTGGCGCCTCGGACGGTTGGGAGGTCGTATACGGCCGGGATCCGTTTAACGGAGATGATGATCTGGATAAGGATATGGACGGGCTTGTTGACGACGATGAAGCCCCCAACAGTGTCAGCGCCTGTACCAACGAAGATGACCCCGACACGGACGGCGACGGATTGTCCGATGGTTTGGAAGTGAACGTTATGGGAACAGATCCTTGCCTTAAGGACTCCGACACTGATGGACTCTGCGACGGCATAGTTACTACCGATACATGCGTCGGGTTCGACGCCGGCGAGGATATCAATACGAACGGCGTTGTGGACGTGGGCGAGACCGACCCGGACGATATCGACACCGACGGGGACGGTCTGGACGACGGTGTAGAAGTGCTTACCGAAGGAACCAACCCGCTTATGCCCGACACCGACGGCGACGGGCTGGAGGACGGGACGGAAGTCAACGGCACAAACCCGACGAATCCGCTAGTTGCGGATACCGATGGCGACGCCTTGCTGGATGGCGTTGAGGACGCTAATCAGAACGGTTCGTTGGATGCAGGCGAGACCGATCCCAACGATGAAGATACCGACGACGGCGGGGATCCCGACGGGTATGAACTCCTGGTGGCGGACCCGCCTACGGATCCGCTTGTCGGCGCCGATGACACCGGGCAAGACCAGGACAATGACGGACTTACTAACGGTCAGGAAGCCGCTCTCTGCACCGACTCGACGGATCCCGATTCGGACGACGACGGGCTCACCGACGGCCAGGAAGTGAACGACACATCTCTCGGTACTCATCCCTGCATTGCCGACACCGACGACGACGGACTGCTCGACGGGACGGAAGTCAACGGCCTTAACCCGACCGATCCGCTGAATGCCGACACGGACAGCGACGGGCTCTTCGACGGCGAAGAAGACGAAAACGGCGATGGAGCCAGGCAGGTAGCTACCGAACCCGACCCGAATAATGCCGATACCGACGGCGACGGCCTACTCGACGGCTCCGAGGACCTCAACGCGGATGGCGATGTGGACGTTGGCGAGACCGATCCGTTGGACCCCGACTCCGACGATGATTTCCTGGCGGATGGAGCGGAAATCGAGCTTGAAACGGATCCCAACGATGCCGACACCGATGACGACGGTATCCTCGATGGCGTTGAGGTCAATGGTATAAACCCGACGAATCCGCTGGATGACGATACCGACGGGGATGCTTTACTCGATGGTACCGAGGACGCAAACTCCAGTGGTCACGTCGACCCCGGCGAGACCAACCCCAACCAGTACGACACCGACGGAGGCGGGTTGAGCGATGGGGCGGAAGACACCGACCATGACGGCGTATTGGACGTGGGTGAAACCGATCCGCTCGACCCGACGGACGACCTGCAAACGCCGGGTGACACGCCCGACCACCACATCGTCATTCAGATCGCCTCTTCAGGTTGTTACCAGTACACCTATTACCAAGGCGACTGGGGCTACGAGAACGTATTCTACGCGGACGGTAGCAACACGTGCGCCGGCTACGAGTGGTGGTGGGGCACCGGTCAGGGTATCAAGGCCGTGTTCAATCCCTACGTAACGTGGGAAAGTACCTATGCGGATAATCCGCCGGACCTGACGGCATACTCGAACCAGTACGTGGATATTCACGTCATCGAGTGGCAGGAAGCCACAAATCTGCATACTCTTGACGGCCTCGACCTCACCGGTTTGGACGTTACCGCAGCCGTCGAGACGGTTCCGGTGCAGTGGGGTTGCGCTAACGGCTTGCACCTGAACAACATCTGGCTGCCGAACTTCACTCAAGGAGTTTACAACGTCGTGGTGGATACGAACCGAAACGGCGTCTACGACGCGGGAATCGATTTCGTGGACGGCCGTCGCGGGGAAGATTTGTCCGGGAGCTACAACCCCGGCTTCACCGTATCCCAAGGCGGTGGAAACCGGTAACTTAATAAAAACTTTGCAAACCAAATCCCCTCTCCCCTATGCGGGGGGGAGGGGATATTTTTTTACAGTAGGAACACGGTATGTCGTGCCTCTACATCATTTGCCTTTTTTTTCCGCTTTTTTACGGGCTCTTTGCGCGAAAAAATCCGGCCCGGCGTCCATTGGGTTCAGGTTTGCGCCATCGCCCGCTATCAGTTGCCGCGCGATAATCATCTGCTGTATTTCACTTGTGCCGGCGCCTATTTCCATAAGCTTTGCGTCGCGCATAAACCGCTCGACGTTGTACTCCTTCATGTATCCGTACCCGCCCATGATCTGAATGGCTTCGAGTCCCGCGCGGGTAGCGGCCTCGGTGCTGAAGAGCTTTGCAGCGCTTGCCACGGCGCTTATGTCCATTTCCTTTTCGATCATTTCCTCGACCAAAAAGAGCATGGCGTAGGAATGTACGAGGTCGGAATACATGCGTGCGAGCTTGAACTGCAAGACCTGGTTGTTGATGATCGGCTGTCCGAACTGCACTCTTTCCTTTGCGTACTTCGTTGCCGCTTCGATGCAGCGCTCGATGCCGCCGATGGCCAGCGCGACCGCGCCCGCGCGTTCGTGGTTGAGGTTGTTGAGGCAGTCGAGGAATCCCCTGTTTTCATCGCCCAGCCTCTGGGAGACGGGCACGCGGCAATTATCGAGGAATATCTCCCCGGTGGGACTTGCGCGCATGCCCATCTTGTCGAGCGGCTTGCCGGTGGTGAGTCCTTCGGTACCGCGCTCGATGATGAAAGCGCTTACTCCCTTATGAGGCGCCGCTTCGAGGTCGGTTTTTGCGTAGATAACGAAGATGTCGGCGTATGGAGCGTTAGTGATGAATGTCTTCGATCCGTTCAGAACGTAGGAATCCTCTTCACGCACTGCGATGGTCTTCATACCCAGGACGTCGCTCCCCGCGCCGGGTTCGGTAAGGCTCCACGCTCCGATCTTGTCGCCGCGCATTATAGATACCGCGTACTTCTCCTTCTGTTCGTACGTTCCCGCATACATAATGGCATAGCCCGCCAGCGCGATGCTCGCTCCCATGGACATCGTAACACCGGAATTAACCTTTCCCATTTCAATCGTCATAAGCAATTGCGCAACTCTATCCTGCCCCTCCTGCATCGCCTCGACGTCCTCGACGGTTTCGATGGTGTCGGAGCCGATAACTTCTCTCATATACTTCTTGATAATGTCGAAGGGGAGTATTTCCTCCTTGTCGAGCGCCTCGCAATGAGGCTCGATTTCCTTTTCGCAGAACTTCCTCGCCATTTCGCGAGCGAGTTTTTGCTCTTCGGTCAACTGCAATTCGATCATGTTACCTCCTGCTTACAAATCATTGTTCATTAATTTCACTCGTTTTTCGATACCCAGCGCGTTTAGCCCCTACTCCAACTCGAATTCCGCAAGTGCATTAGTGAGTATCACATCGCCCTTGTCATTGACCGCCGCGAGTTCGGCTTTCACCCTGTTGCCGTTTATCTCGACGACTTTCCCGGTCACAATGACCGTGTCGCCCGGCCTGACCGGGCTTGCGAATCGCACCTTCAGGCGCTTGAGCGCTTTCGGGTTGCCGGCCCAATCGACACACGTCTGAGACGCGAAGGCATAAGTGCCCAGCCCCTGGAGTATATTTCCGCCGAGACCGACCTTTTTACCGAATTCGGCGTCGATATGGATGGGGTTGAAGTCGCCGCCCGCGCCGGCGTAATGGATGGGCATGTATTTGTTTACGTGTTTTTCGAGTTTGAACTCGTCTCCTACCTTGACATCGACCGCTTTTTTCATCATCCACCTCCCCTGACAACGAAAGTGTACTTGGCTTTGGCCACCAGTTTCCCGTGCTGGTTTTTGCTTTCGACCGTAATGGATATGAAATCGAGATTCTTTTTTTGATATATTTCGGTAATTTCCCCTTCGGAAGATATCTCGTCGCCCTGTCCGATGACTTCGAAGAACTCGATATCCTGCTCGCCGTGCACGAGCATGGGCAGGTTGAGTTTCAGTTCGCCGTCCATAAGCATCCGTCCCGCCGGTTCGCCGCCGCACACCACGGCGAAAGTCGGCGGTGCGACAACTCGCCCGAATTCGCTCGCCTCGGCAGCCTTTCTGTCGACATACAGCGGATTGAGGTCGCCCAGGCTGTTGGCGTACTCCCTGATTTTCATGCGACAAATATCATAAGTGTCGCTCGCCTCATATTTTTTCCCCATAAATTTTTCGTCAATCAATTGGTCTACCTCCTTGCTTTTGGTTGCCGGTGGAGAGTATTCGATCACAAATCCCAACCCCGGCCACCGTTTTTCGTTTTTCATTCACGACTCCCACGTTTTGTTTTTACCAATAGAGCTTCTTGCAAAAACAAGGCAACCGAGCATGCTTCATCTGAGACAAGGGATTTAAATCCCTTGTCTGTCGTAATTTTAGATATACCGGTGTT
>CAZDAF010000230.1:0-6442 GCA_964503115.1 uncultured bacterium | reverse complement strand
CGAAACGCTCAGGCGACAGGCGCAGGAGTTCGAAACTCGCTTCGAGAAAGAAGTCGAGAGTGCGATCAAAAGGGCGGAGGCATACAATGAAGAATTGAGAGCCACCGTGGAAGGTTTTTACGGCTTCTGCCTGGATCAGATTATTCGCAATATCAATGCAAGCATGGGCTTCCTGGTCAAAAAACCCGATGAGGAAACGATGGGAATCATCGAGGAGAATCATTCCGGCATGGTAACTTCCGTTATCAAGTACAAATCTCCCCCAGATAGCATCAATCCCTTTTTGCATGCCGACAACCTGACCCCGAACATCCCTCTATTCACCCAGAAATGTAAACATTTCGGTCACGTTTTCGTGAAACCGGATCCGGATGGTGTTATTCGGAACCATATGCCGGCTATTCACTACGGTAATTACCTGTGGCCTTCGCTCAGCATGAAAGCGGCGAGCATATTTCTGAAAAAATCTCCTGAGATCAAATTGCCCCAACCCGGTCAACGTCCGGAATTGAAAATCGGAAATGTAAATATACCCCTCGATGATGACGGAAAGTTGCTAATCAATTACTTTGGGGCGAAGGAATACCCGCGATACGCCATATTTGACATTATCCAGGGATCGATTTATACAATGCCCTCATCGGAAAGCATACCCGAGTATTTCGCGGAAGCTCTCAAAACTACTCCTGAGGAATATTACAAAAAGGAGTATGGCGCAGAACCTCTCGAGGGCGATATTGAATTCATGATTACGGAAGTTAAAAAAGACGATATATTTCTCGCAACGCATATAGCACAATGGGAAGCAGAAAAATCTTTCGAGGAAAAATACGGAATGTCTCCTCATGAAGCTTTTGGAGGAAAGATAGTGCTCGTGGGCGCCACTGCCACCGGCATATACGATTTGCGGGTTACGCCCTTTAGCGAAAATACCCCCGGAGTCGAGATACACGCCCAGGTGATAGACAGCATTCTTGCGAACAAGTTTCTTAAAACACCTGAATGGACGCGCACTTACACCTTGGCGATCATGGCGGTATTTGCCGTTTTTATGGCTATTCTTTTGCCGATGATGGGCGCTGTACGCGGCGCTATAGTGACAATAATACTGCTGGCCGGGATGTTGGCCGTAGACTACTTCTATTTTTTCCTCGGCAAGGGATACTGGATGCCGGTAGTTTACCAGAGCTTACAGTTAGGCGCCTTGTTCATACTTGTGACAGTATACCGATACGCTACCGAGGAACGCGAAAAGCGCTGGATAAAGGACACCTTCGGGAGGTACCTCGCTCCGTCCGTCGTCGAGCATCTCACCGAAAACCCCGATATGATCAAGCTGGGCGGCGAGAAAATCGAGCTCTCGGCGTTTTTCAGCGACATTCAGGGATTCAGCACCATAAGCGAGCAGCTTGGGGAAGCTGAAATCCTGGTCGAACTGCTCAACGACTACCTCTCCGTCATGGCACATGTCATCGAGTCTTACGAGGGCACCATCGACAAATACGAAGGCGACTCCATCCTGGCCTTCTGGGGCGCCCCGGTGCATTTCCCCGACCACGCCATCAAAGCATGTCACGCATGCCTGGATCAGCAAGTGCAGCTCGCGGAACTCAGAGAGAAATGGAAAAAAGGCGGCAGATGGCCCGAGATCGTCTATACCGCCAAAGTCCGTATGGGCATCAACACCGGCCCAATGGTTGTCGGGAACATGGGGAGCGCAGGTCGTATGAACTACACGATCATGGGCGATGCCGTCAACCTCGCCAGCAGGCTCGAAGGCGCCAACAAAGCATACGGTACATATAACATGATCTCCGAAGACACATACGCCCAGGTTGAAGGTCGGGTCGAGGTGAGGGAACTGGATTTACTGCGCGTCGTCGGTAAAACCGAGCCGGTGAAAGTTTATGAATTGCTGGCCCGCAAGGGAGAGCTTAATCCGGACAAAACTCGTGTCGTCGAGGTCTTTCTCGAGGGGCTCGAAGCCTATAAGCGGCTGGATTGGCAAAAGGCCATCGAGCTCTTCCAGACCGCATTGAACATCGACCCGGAAGATATGCCTAGCAGGACTTACCTTCACAGGTGCAGACAGTTTATGACCAACCCGCCGCCTGAAGATTGGGACGGCGTGTTCACATTAACGGCAAAATAAGAATTCGCAACAGGAGTGTAACAACCGGTTATGGCGAAGCCAAAGGTCCAGAAAATACATGAAGAAGCTACAAAATTCTTCAGCAAGGGGAAATGGGATAAAGCTCTTGCGTTATACTCGAAACTTACAAAAATCGAGCCGAAAGAACCCAAAAACTTCCAGAAAGTCGCCGAACTTCAGCTTAAACTGGATATGAAAAAGCAGGCCATAGCGACATACAAGGAAGCGTGCGATATATATATGTCCAAAGGGTTTCTTATCCAGGCCATTGCCATGTGCAAGGTGGTAATTCAACTTGCGCCGGAAGAAAAGGAGATGGAGGACAGGCTTTCGGAACTTTACGCGAAGCGCGGCATAAGTCCCGGCGCCCATCCACCCGGTCGACCCGCTCCGGCTCCCCGCAGACCTCCCACCGCACCCGCTCGACCCAAGCCCGATACCACGACCGCGAGGCCGCGCCCTACAGCGCCGCCGCCCGAGCCGGAACCGGCACCGCCGCAAGAAGAACCCGCAGGTATTGCGCTCGAACCGGAGAAAGATGCTTCCGCTGAAGGAATCATAGAGCGCACTTCGTACGGAGCGGAAGAGGACACGCTCCCGCAAGAACACGTCGATTCACCACCGGTTTATGAACTGGACGATGACGCTGCGCCGGAAATACCTCTGGACGAATCGGACGACGAATCACTCCCCGGCATTCCAACCGATGACGACCAGACACCGATGGAAACCAAGACTTCGCCACAAGAGGAAATACAGGCGCAAGATGAAATATCAATTGAGGACGAGTTGTCACTCGACGACGAAATCCAGCCGGAAACGGCTTCTGCGGAAGAAGAAATCCCCCCGATTGACGATGAGGACGAACCTGCGGAACCGGAACCCGACAAAGTTTGGGATATCTCAGATGGTCTGGAAGCGGATACGGACGGCGGCATAGAGATAGATGTCATGGGCGACATGGATGAATCGGAGGAGGTGGTGGAAGAGGAGACTCCGGCCGAACAGCCTGTGTTCGATTTAAGCGAGGAAATGGGAAAAGAGGAAGTGATCTCTGATCTGATCGACGAGGGCTGGGAAGATGAGGAGGAAGAAGCGCCTCCGGCGCCTCCTTCGGGAGATGCTCTTTTGGACGAAAGCGATATCGAAGATGCGACGTTCTTCCCGGAAATACCTCTCTTTTCCGATTTGGCTCAGGACGAATTCACAGAGGTAATCAGGAAACTGAAATCCAACTCGTTTAATAAGAACGAGATAATAGTAAAAGAAGGCGATGAGGGAGACAGCATTTTAATAGTGGCCAGTGGTCGCGTTGAAGTGTACAAAGAGATAAAAGGACGCGATCCCATATCTTTGGCGACCCTTCAAGAGGGAGATTTTTTCGGGGAGTTCGGTTATTTCTCGTTAAGCAAGCGACAGGCATCGGTCAAGGCGGTGGAGGATTGCGATTTATTGGAAATCACACGTGAGGACATGGAAAACGTTGTGCGACGCTTCCCCGGAGTCGAGAGCGTTCTGGAGAAATTTTACCGAAGCCGTGTCATCGAAAACCTTCTTGCCACCAGTCCTCTTTTCCTCGATCTTGATGCGGACCATCGATCGGAAATCGCCTCGAAATTCAAACTCGAAGAGTTTCGCGAAGGCGCCGACATCGTGAAGGAAGGCGATGAGGGCGACACGATGTACCTTATCAGATCGGGAAACGTGCAGGTTCATACTCAAAACCCGATGGGCGAAAAAATAATATTAGCCGAACTCGGCCCGGGAGATTTCTTCGGAGAAATAAGTCTTCTGGCAGGGAAACCTCGTACAGCGACCGTAACCGGCGCGAGCCCGATGGTTGAACTCATGTCGTTCAACAAGGACGATTTGGATGCATTGATCGATGAGGTCCCTTCCATCGGGGAAAAGCTTCAAGAGATGGTCGAGGCACGTACAGAAGATACCGTTAACAAGGTATCATTCCTCGATCTCGACGAGGATGACCTGGAAATCGGCAGCCTTATCTAAAAGGAAATAGTGATGGCCCAAAAAAGACAAAACGCCGAAAATCCGCAATCTCAGATACGGAAAACAACCAGGCAATTGAAAAAACTTGAGAAGGAATTCAGTAAAAGCGAGCGCGGAGCCACCGACGCCAAGCTGAAAGCGGCGGACCTGGAAAGACGAATACGAATGATGGAAACCGAGCGCGACATTTACCGCCAGGTCGCACGCGTAACGGGGAAAAATTTCGATCTCGACAAGCTGCTCGGGCACTACATGGAACTGATCCTGTACGCCACAAAAACGGAAGCGGGCACTCTTTATTTGCTGAATGAAGCAATCAACGAATTGGAATTTCGTGTGGTTCGCGGCCCGGCACGCAGTGAGCTCGAGGGGCGCACGATGCCCGCAACCGAAGGTATTGCAGGGTGGGTTGTACGGACCGGAGTACCGTACGTATCCACCGATCCGAAGCGGGATTCGAAATGGTCGCGGCGGATAAGCAAGGAAATCAAGTTCGACACTCATGACATCCTCTGTGTCCCACTTAAAACCAAACATCGCACCCTTGGCGGCGTCGAGGTCATAAACAAGGAAGGAGAAGAGCCCTTCGGCAGGTCCGATCTTGATGCTCTTACCACTCTCGCAGGCCAGATCGCCGTGGTTTTGGAAAACGCGCATCTCTTTGACCAGTCCCGCCGTCAGGCGCAACAATTCGCCACACTGGCCGAACTCAGCGCCATACTCAACTCGAACCTCGAAACGAAAAAAGTGCGCACATTCGCCATGAAAGCTATCACTCGCCTTTTGGAATGCGAGGTAGGGAGCTTGCTCATGGTGGATCATGAGAAGAACGAGCTTTACTTCGAGGTGGCACTGGGCGAAAAGGGCGACGTGGTCAAGGAAATTCGGCTGAAAATGGGCGAAGGTATAGCCGGCTGGGTTGCTGAGAAGAGGGAGCCGCTGCTTATTCCCGACACGTCAAAAGACAAACGATGGGCAAGCCGCTTCGATAAGAAGAGCAAGTTTCAAACGCGCAACATGGTATGCGTACCGGTATGCAGCCACGACAAAGTCATTGGGGTGATGCAGGCTATAAATAAAAAGGAAGCTTCCTTCGACTCGCAAGACCTCGATTTACTTGTAGCGCTCAGCCACCCCGTTGCTATCGCTATTGAAAACGCCAACCTTTACGAAGAACAGCGCCGGATGTTTTTCGAGACCGCCGAGGCGCTGGCGGAAGCCATTGAAAAGCGGGACCCATATACCGGCGGGCATACAAATCGCGTCAGCGAATACTCCGTAGCAACCGCAAAATATCTACCCTTGACCGACGACCAGCGTTATTGGTTACACCTAGCGGCAATTCTGCACGATGTCGGAAAAATCGGAGTTTCGGAAAAAGTGTTGAACAAACCCGGGAGATTAAACGACAAAGAGTTCAAAGAGATGCGGAGGCACCCTCAGTACGGATATGATATATTACACCACATCAAGAAGATGGATAACATTATTCCCGGCATGAGAGGCCATCACGAGCGCCCGGACGGAAAAGGATACCCGGACGGGCTTAAAGGCAATAAAATACCGCTGATCGCAAGGATCATAGCCGTTGCCGATACGTTCGACGCAATGACCACCGACAGACCGTATCGGAAAGCGTTAACCGACGAAGAGGCACTTAAGGAACTGAGAAAATATAAGGGAAAACAGTTCGATCCTCAAATTGTTAAAGCCTTTTTGAAAGCTTACAAAAAAGGGGAAATAGTATCGCAAAACAGGGACGTTTGACAGTGACCCAAGCATCGGATATAATTCGCTTCGTCATTCCTCGGCGAAAGGACAGGGTAACAATAAACCCGAGGAGGTTTTTTAATGGGTAACGAAGAAGTTCTCTTCCAGAGAATCGGCAAGGAACTTCCGGCCGGAACCATAATCTTCCGTGAGGGAGAAACGGGCCGGGAAATGTACGTCATCCAGAGCGGAAAAATAAACATCACCAAGAAGATTCGAGACGTCGAGAAAGTGTTAGCCACTATCGGCCCGGGAGACTTCTTCGGCGAGATGAGCACTCTCAACAACAAGCCGCGCTCCGCAAGCGCCGTAGTCGTCGAAAGTGCGAAGCTTCTGGTGGTCGAGCCGAAGATGTTCGAGAGCATGATAAGAAACAACGTCGAGATAGCAATCAGGATTATCAAGATGCTCGCCAAACGTCTTCAGGACGCCGATCACCAAATCGAAAATCTGTTGCTGAAGGACGTGGAGTTCGTGCTGATGAACGGCTGGAGCACGTCGCGGTACCGC
>CAZDAF010000229.1:0-6481 GCA_964503115.1 uncultured bacterium | reverse complement strand
GATGATTTTCCTCGAATTGGCGAATTGAGAGATACGGTTTTATACGCACAACCCGAAATAGGGCTGAATCGCTCAAAACTGCTGACCGATTATTTTGAAAAAAACGGATTCGATCTCGAACGGCCGCTTCATCGTCAGGCGGATTCCCTCCGTTACGTTCTGGCCAATATCGAGCCTGTAATCTTCCCTGAGGAATTGATCGTCGGATCGACTACCGAGCATCGGTTCGGGTGCCTGATGTTTCCTGAATTTCAAGCTTCCGTCATCTGGCCCGATTTAATCAAGCTGCCTTATCGAAAGGATCAGCCCGTTAAAATCAGCGACGAAGCTATCGAGGAGTTCAGTTTCCGCATATTCCCATATTTTCGCGATAAGAATATTTTCGAATGGGCGAAAAAGTTATCCGGGTACCCCCGATCTCTCAAGCTTATGGAGATGATGGTACTTTACCTGGTAGCACATCCGGTCGGCGTAAGCCATCTGATACCCGACTACCCGTCGGCGATCAGCCTGGGGTTTAACCGTATAGGCGAGATGGCGCGGGAGAAGGGTGGGCAGGTTTCGGGCGACGGCGATGAGGCGAAAGCGAAGCGCGAGTTTTATGAATCCGTCGAAATCGTATCGAAAGGCGTAGTCGAATTTGCCGGCAATTATTCGGAAAAATGCGCCCAACTGGCTGAGGCGGAATCAAACCCCGACCGCAAAGCCGAATTGCAACAATTAGCGAAAGTGTTGTCGCGCGTTCCCGCCGAGCCGGCCGAAACTTTCCGTGAAGCGCTCGAGGGATTATGGATCGTCCACATCGCTCTGCAGCAGGAAAATTCGGATATGGCGATGAGCTTCGGCAGGATGGATCAATATTTGCTCCCGTATTATAAGCGGGATATCGAGAGCGGAGAGCTTGACCTCAAGCGCGCTTTCGAGTTGATCATGGCATTTTATATCAAAACCAACGATCACACCCCGCCCATGCCTGCCGGTGCGCAA
This sequence comes from uncultured bacterium, assembly GCA_964503115.1. Classification (GTDB taxonomy): domain Bacteria; phylum RBG-13-61-14; class RBG-13-61-14; order CAYWKU01; family CAYWKU01; genus CAZDAF01. The sequence goes on along the minus strand of CAZDAF010000229.1, from coordinate 5,494 downwards.
GAGCTTTTCGGCGGCGCCGCCAATAACCAGTCCATTACATTGGGCGGTGTCGATTCGTCGGGCGCCGACTGCACCAACGACTTGAGCTACCTCATGATCAGGGCGATTGATTTACTCAGGATGCGCGAGCCGAACGTCGATGCCCGGTTCCATGCCGACGCCCCGAAACTTTGGTATCGGAAGGTGCTCGAAGTGGTTCGTTCGACCGGTGCGACGCCCGCGTTTTACAATGATGAAGCGATTATTCCGTCACTGACGGCCAAGGGCGCGACGCTCGAAGACGCCAGGGATTATGGAGTTATCGGTTGCGTCGAGCTTGCCGTGCAGGGCAAATCTTACCCGATGACCGGTGCGATTCTGTTCAATCTGGCAGCGGTGCTCGAACTTACCCTCAACAACGGTGTGCATAACCTCTCCGGCCTTCAGATCGGCCCGGAAACCGGCCGGCTGTCGCAACTTGAAAGCTTCGATCAGCTCCGGGAGGCTTTTTTAGCGCAGTTGAAATACATGATAGACCAGAGCGTCGAGGCCGAGAAGATATTCGAACGTGCCCACGAAGAACTGCACCCCGTACCGTTTATGAGCTCGCTGATCGAGGGGCCGATGGAGCGTGGGAAAGACGTTACCGGCGGCGCTGCGATTTATAATTCAAGCGGCGTATGGGTAGTCGGATTGGCGGACGTGGTCGACTCGCTCGCCGCGTTAAAAAAGCTGATTTTCGAGGAAAAAAGGGTAAGCGCTCAACAAATGGAAGACGCGCTGCGGGCAAATTTCGATGGATATGAAAAGGTTCGGGCAATGTGCCTCAACAGGGCGCCTAAGTACGGAAATGACGATCCCGAGGCGGACGAAATTGCCGTCGAACTGGTCGAGGAAGTCGACCGGATTTTTAACCGCCATCAGAACCATCGCGGCGGGCCGTATCATATCGGCTACTGGTCGATAACGTTTCACTCGGCATACGGCAGGTTGACGGGCGCGTTGCCAAACGGTCGGGAAAAGGGAAAAGCGTTTGCCAGCGGCGCCACGCCGGTAAGCGGCGTTGCGAGGAAAGGCCCGAGCGCGGCGTTGTGCTCGACAGCCAAACTACCGCCCGAATGCCTCACAAACTGCATCGCAAATAACCATAAAATCCCCGCGAGCCTTCTCAAAGAACCGGGTAAAATGGACGTGTTCGAACAACTCATCAGGGGATATTTCAAAAAAGGCGGCATGCAGATTCAGTTCGTGATCGCGGACAAAAGCATGCTCGAAGAAGCGTTGAACGATCGGGAATTGGCCAAAGACCTTCTCGTCCGCGTGAGCGGCTACACGGCATACTTCGGCGACCTCGACCGCGCAATGCAGGAAGAAATCATAGCCCGAACCGAAGACCATATCTGAGAAGTTTTATCAGGCGCGCTTTCTCCAGGCGCTGCAATTTAGAAATTCCCCCGGCGTTTCAGCTTTCAGTGAACAGCGACACGCAATGCTCTCCGAAGCAATGCGCATCCGACAGAGGGCGACTTATATCCCCGAGCTTTGCGACAATACCCCGGAGTCGATTTTTCCTCAGGTCTCCGGCGACCACATCCGGCCTGTGAAAGCATGCCGCCACCGCCCCGTCGGGCTCGATAACGCAGACGCGCGAGCCCATATCGCAGTGGTCGGGCTTCGCTCCGCCGGGCATGTCGAAAAGGCTCTTAAGATAGCTGTAATAGTTTTGCAGCCCGAAAGGTTCCGACCACTTCTTTATGTCGGCGAAGAGATTCATCAACTCCTCGCGCGGCAATTCGTGCAAACTCAGTCGCTCGAATTGAGGGCTGTCTTCGGGAATAAACGCCGGCTGCAATATCAGCCCGAGTCTGCGAACCGCCGCGTACCGATATATGGGCGGGAGATCGACGTAGTTCTCACTGGTGATAGTCATGATAATGGTGACGCTTAAATCTTCGGCCAGCGCCGACTCGACGGCTTTCCACCCTCGCACCTTGTATCCCTCGATTCCGGTAAGGGTATCCTGGCTGATCGAAATGCCCCCCAGGCCGGCGTTGGCCAGGCGGCGCGCCGCCCGGCGGCTGAAGAAATCGCCGTTAGTCAAAAGCAACGTATAAATACCGCCTTCACGCGCCCTGCGCACAAGCCGCTCGATCATGCCCAACCGCACTTCGCCGCCGAGTAACGGCTCTCCCCCGGTGAATATTATTCCCTTGACACGCATCTCGACCGCTTCGTCCACCGCCGCGATCCAGTCGCTTTCGCCGAGTAACGTCTCCCGCCGGGGAAGGTGGCCGGTATTGTAAAAGCAATACCCGCATGCCCGGTTACATGAGGTATCCAGGTTGAAAAACAAAACATCCATTGATGTATTTCAGATTTTAAGTTCGATATTTACGCGGAACCCTGAAAAACAACGTCGCCAACATCCAACTTAATATGATACCGGGGCAGTGCGTCAGCTGCGGTATGAGAGTCTGGGTCTGTATGGCGAAGTTCGACGCCCAGATTATTTCGATTATTCCGGGAAGTATCCACCACCGGAACCAGACCGCTCCGGGCACGAGCGCCAGAGCGTGCAATCCCAATAAACCCCACGCGCCAAACGCAAACGGCCACCAAACGTCAGGGTATATGTCTATGTAACACGCCAAAACACCCCATACGATAAACCGCATCTCCCACAACCGCTTAGCCTTTTCCTCCTCCGAACTGCGCCGGAAACGTATAGCGGCGATGAGAACCAGAATAAAGCCCGCTATGGTCGCAACGCGCATCTGCAAGTGTCGGTTGCGGCTTATCGGGAAGTCGGTCTCGACAAGCTCGATCCGGCCCGCGCCGCCCGTGTGAGTGGTAAGCCCGAAAAGCATGCCGCAGGTGGCGTCTATTGTCGCAGTGGCGACCTCCTTGCCCGAATCGTCAAACACGCCCATATCGTAGCTGGCCTGGCTTTGCAAAATCGGCGACCAGAGTATGAAAGGTTTCCTCATACATATGGTGTATGACGCCCCTTTCCCGCCGCCGAACATATCCAGCGGATCGACTATCTTCGCCTCATAGTTTCGAGTGGCGCGCTGCACGGTGTTGAGGACGGGGTTTTTCATGTATATCCAGAATATCGAGAAACCCCGGCCGCCGCGCATTTGCCCGTCCGGGTCGAGTGGGATCGCAGTCATGTCGCTGCACTGCCGGACGCTCAACTCCCAGCCGTCGGACGTGTCCCGCGTCGTCACCACCATAGTGTCGCAATCGCCCGCCGACAGCCTGCCCGAAGTCGTCAGCTTTATACGGTAAGGTTTATCGGTTATACGCGGGTCCTTTGCTACAATGACGTCAAGGGCGGAAAGTGAAAGAAGACAAATCCCCGGGACGAAAAACACGCAAAAAACCACCACCAGCACTATAACGCTTCTGTGTCTTATACTTAACATAAGTCAAACTAATAGCACAAAACACACCGGTTGCGCAAGCCTTTGCACGTTAATTCCGCCTAAAGTCCGTAATCGGCCTATGTCAAGGTCCTACGGTATGAAGATAAATTCCCCCAGCGAGAGGCCGGCAGCGCGATCAAGTATATCTCCATCCACAACTTTGCGATTTCATAATTCCCCTCCTTCAATCAGAATTACAAAGGAAAAATATTACGTAGGGGCGCAACAAGTTGCGCCCATGGGCATGGACGTGTCTGTAGGATTCGATGAATCGAACCCCTACGATGTTTGGTTTGCTTCGTTCCGATTCACATTCGCTCAGTATGACATTAAGCCGACATAGGTTTGCGTCTCATCTTCCACGCCATGGCGATCAGCAGTAAGGCTGCCAGTATTATTAAAGCCCACTCCGACAAAGTCGGAATTAAAGGGCCGGGGCCTGAGGGTTCCATCGGCGCGAATTCAGATAATGTAGTCGCATTCCCACAAACAATGTCGTTGGTTGTGTCGAGTGACGTGGTTATATCCACCCAACCTCCATCATTGTGGAAGAGTCTGATAGCCCCCTCGCTGTTGAACTCTGTCTCATCATATCCAATGCATACTTCGATGTTGCCGGTGTACACTGCTGTGGTGGAAATGTCGTAATATCGTGCTGGTGTTCCAAGTTTCCAGCCTCCAGGCGGCGCTGTTCCCGTACCGGATTCGGTGTAGGATGAGTCGCCATAAGTTGTGGTAGTATCAAAAGTCAGCGTAACAGCACCCGCAGGTGCGCCACCATCCAACGGTACCCAAACATTTGGCCCCTCAACGGTGTTATAACCCAAAACAAACCGCTGATGTAAAAATCCGGTATCGTTCTGACCGCTATCATTGGTACCCGAAAGTGGGAAAGATCCCAGATCTGTGCCGTCATTTGAAAGCTTAGTCACCATGTCAACACTCGGACGAACAACCCATACATTGCCACTTGCGTCGATGGCAATATTTGTTGGACCATTTGGGCAATTATATGTACCTAAAATTGAACCATCTGATGACAACTTGACAACATTGCCGAAAAAACCTTGTGCTGTCCAAGCATTCCCATTCTGGTCAATTGCAATTCCGTTTCCATAGACATTGCCTGCGCCATAATGACCAATCTGACTACCGCTATTATCAAATTTATCAACATACCCATTGTTCGTTGCAACCCAGATATTGTTCTCGCTATCAACCGCAATTCCCTGAGGAGTATTTGTTACAGGAAACGTTCCGAGTAAAGAACCATCATTGCCAAGTTTTGAAATGTTGTTAGAGGGACTATTTACCGTCCAAACATTACCGAGGCTGTCGCAGGCGATAGCATTAGGCAGTGATCCACCGACAGGATAGGCGTTAACATAAGTTCCATCAGATAAAAACTTACGAACTTGATTATTAGAAGATGCGTCCGCAAACCAGGCATTTCCAAATGGATCAACGCATGCTAGACCTCCAATTTGAATACCATCAGAAGAGTTTAATAACACTCCGTCAGAAGAAAAAAGATATACATAATTGTCGCTTGAACATCCAAGCCATACATTTCCGCTGGTTCCATCCACTGCAAGGGCGCGACAATTTTTCGAATTAGGAGCACGGAAGTTTTTGTCTAATGATCCATCTAAATTCAGCTTATCCACCCTTTCATTTGACACGTACACATGGTCAACAGGAGCACTGAAAGCTAATCCAAAATGGAAAGTTATTGTAATGGAAATAACCGCTATAATTTTCCAGTTCATTTTCTTCCCCCTTTCTTTCGTTACGGCCCTGCAAAGTTATTGTACACGTACCCCGTCATATCTCCGATGGCGAACGGCCCCGGTCTCCATTCGGGCTTTCCCATCCAAATACCTGCGGTAGTTCGTTTGACGACAACTGCAATATCTGGTGGAGTTGTGACAATCTTGGCCACCTTGTAATCCCTAAGTCCCGCGACCCAAATATTGCTGTCATCATCTATGGCTATACCTACCGGCTCTTCACCTGCTTTCCAATCAACGGGGTCCGTTGGAACAATCGCATACGGATCACCGTCCTTATCTAGAACAGTTATATTA
>CAZDAF010000228.1:0-6496 GCA_964503115.1 uncultured bacterium | reverse complement strand
GCGGCCTTGTTGAAGTAAGTGATATTCCACTCCGAGTCCACGGTGAACACACCGTCGGCTATCGAATCCAAAATTCCCTCGAAAATCTTTTCACGCTCGGGTTTCATCAACATTATAAGGTTAGCACAGCATAATGGCAGAGACATCATGGAATGTCGTTACACTTGCATTTGTACCGCCCTATCAGGTACAATAAAATAAGGGTTAAAGAACCGGGATATTACGGAGATTAACTTATGCCTCGGATTTTCGGTAAAACAATCGGTAAAAAAACCGCGGCTTTCCTCCTGATTGTAGAGGCATTGTTTTTCTCATTAATAGTGGTAATCCTGATACTCAGGCAAAATCATTACGTCAGTCTGAGCGGTCCACGCCCAAATGTGGTTATTTTCCTGGTCGACTCGCTCCGGGCCGACCATTTAGGTTGTTATGGACATGATGTGCCCACCTCGCCGTTTCTGGATAAGCTTGCCAAAAGGGGAGTTTTATTCGAATTCGCCAGAAGCCAATCCTCCTGGACCATGCCCAGCGTTGCAAGCTTATTTACCTCCTTGTACAGTTCCGAGCACAAGTTGATCAGTTCCCGTGAGGAAAGCGATTACCTTCATATCTATAACTATGGTTTTTTGCGAGAGGAACTGACCACGCTGGCCGAGGTTTTCAGAGAGAATGGATATCTCACCGCCGCTTTTATAACCAACGATTACATAGCATCCGTTTTTAATTTTCGTCAGGGGTTTGACGAATTTTTCATGTTATCTCGCAGTATGCCGCCCGAAAATGGCAAACAGGTTCGGATACTCGACCTCCCCGCCAATTTTGTCCATGACAAACTCAGAGCATTTCTGCAGGATTATAAGCCATCTTACTCGGACAGGTTACTTGCCAAGGTGGGTGTGTACAAAAAACCCTTTTTCATATACGTCCATTACATGGATGTGCACTACCCATATTACCCTCCTCCTCCTTTCACCGATATCTTTGACCGGCTTTATGTCAACCGGCCCGACACAATTCTTACAGCCGAGCAAATCGACGGCATGAGATTCTCTTTTAAAGACGTTAATCGTATCAACTTCTATCTCTCTCGATATGACGGCCAGATTCGGTTTTTCGACCACGAGTTAAAAAATCTCCTGAACTGGATAGAAGAAAGCGGTGTGCTTTCGCCGGCAATCATGGCGTTCACGGCGGATCACGGCGAGGCCTTTAATGAACACAACAAATTCAATCACGGTGGAAAACCCTACGAAGGAGTGATCCATGTGCCTTTGATAATATGGGGAACTCCGGACTTTCCGAAAGGAAAGCGCGTATCCGAGTCTGTAGAAATAATCGACATCGCTCCCACCCTGCTCGAGGCGAGCGGAATAACCGCTCCCGACCAGTTCGAGGGTCTGAACCTGATCGGCACAATCAACAACCGGAAAACGTCACAAAGGCTACGCTGGTCTGAAAACTACAGCGAGAACGAACCTTCTCTGATCATGATTGACGGCAGGCGCAAGTGGATATTCAATCTGGCTGGGGATTATATGTCCGAAGTCTATGATCTCAAGGAAGATTCCCACGAAAAACTCAATCTTATCGATACCATTGTCGCCGAAACAACAAGGAAACAGGCCAAACGCATGCGCGATTGGCACAAAAGAATGGGAATCAAGATCAAATTCAAAAAAAAAGTTATCAGACCTGATATTCCCGACGACATCAAGCGCAAGCTCAAAGCCCTCGGCTATCTGGAATAAATGTCCTGATTTCCACTACAAATGGGGCAGGCACCCCTACCATCAAAGAATAAAACAAACATATACATACAATGTCGAAAATTCCGGGCCATGCCCGCGCGGGAACATGGCGCACAAGCTGAAGTTAGCGATATTCTCGGTCATCCTCGGAATGATTTACATACCGCTTGTTGAACAATTCGTGTATTATATGCTACCAAGAGATTGTGAAGATTAGATGGCATATAGCTGTGGTGGTCGTTTTGTCGCTGATTTGCGGCGCGCTGGGCTTGTCGCTTATCGATCATCCTTTTAGAGCGGTCGGGGCGCCTTTCCTTTACGGTACCGATTTCGCCACAGTCCAGCATTTCCTCGAGAGTGGCCGTATGTTTTGGGAATCGAGCGGGCGACTGGTGGGTTACCACCCATGGTTTGCGGCGGGCTATCCTTACGCCGACTACACCAGCGGCGTCGGCTGGAAACTTATGGGAGTAATCTTTTGGTCACTGAATACGGGCACAATAGCGACCATTTTTCTTGTCGGGCCTTTGATGTTGTTCCCGCTTGCCGGGTATGTTGTGCTGAAGCTTCCGGGCCGCTCGAGCGCCGAAGCGCTTACCGGGTCGTTTCTCGCCGCCTGCCTGGTGTTATTCGGGCCGCCTCTTTACGTAGCCTGGATGGGGCTTGGGGAATTTGCGGCGGCAGTGGCGCTGGTAATGGCGGCTTCCGGCTGCATGATAAGGTGGAACAGACACGGCGGCGGATTCAACTGGGTGGCGTTATTGGCCACACTGATTTTGGCTTTTATGGCGCATAAGACGGCGCTGCCGACGCTTTTTATCGTCGGAGTCGCGGTTGTTCTTTTCGGGAGGTTCGGTGTATATCGTATCGCGATGAGCGCCCTGGCGGGATTGGTCGCTTTTATCGCCAACCTGTTTTGGATTTTACCGCTGTGGCGGATGAGACAATATCTCGATTTCGTCCCACACTATCACTGGGGTGAAAAAGAAGCGACTTTTTTCGGCGACTTTTTCCGATTGTGGGGGCCGCTGGGTTCTTTACCGCTGGCGTGGGCGCTACTGATCGGATCGGTCATAGGATGGAGAATACTCAGACGCCGCGAGAGGCCGACGGCGAACACATGGTTCGGAGCGCAGGTGTTATTGGCGGTGTTCGCCTACATAGGGCCTCATATCGATTTTCTTGCCCCGATGCAGCCACGGCGGTTCGTGAGTTATTTCTTTGCGCTGTCCATATTTCCGACTTCAGTGGCATGCTACGGCGCGCTACGGTCGCTTGGCACCCGGGCCGGGGCGGCGGCGGTCATCATATCCATCGCGCTTTTATCGTTGCTTCCGAACGCTTACCGGCGAGTGGCGCCTCACAAAGTGATGACTTCGCTGCCGGAACGCGCTCAAGCGGTGACGGACTGGATATCAAAAAACACCACGCGCGACGCCCGGGTTTTGGTCGAGGAAATCAGCGATGCAGGAAGGCCGGATAATCCATACCAGGGCGGCTACCTGAACGCGTTGCTGCCAACCATAACAGGCAGGGAAATTATAGGTGGGCCTTATCCCGGAGTGGACATTCTCCATCACCGAGTGACCCTGCTGGAGGGAATCCTGCTCGGAAGGCCGGTGGCCGGATTGTCCGACGCGGAACTGGCGAGGTTATTCGACCTGTACAATATCGGCTGGGTAGTGTGCTTCAGCGACGGGGCGAAATCCCGCTTTTTGAAAACTGACGATATACTCGAAAAAACCGCCGAGTTCGGGCCGGTCTATTGTTTTAACGTGAAGGGTGAAAAGTCTTTTATATCAGGCGGAAAGGGCGAAGTGCACGCGCGGGCTAACGCCATCGAGGTCAAAATCACGCGAATCGAAGGCAAATCCGTAGTGATCAAATACCATTGGACGCCCGACCTCGAGGCTACGGGCGGCGTGCGGATCGAGCGGTTCGATATCGACGAAGACCCGGTCGGGCTCATAAGGGCTTTTATCGAAGCGCCGACCGAATTCGCAATAGTGAACAAGTATTGACACTTCTCGAAGGTGAGAAGATAACGCGGATTGTTTGTCATATTTCTTCGATTGGCCCGTCAATTGCCCCGACGCCGTATTCTGCTGCAAAAGCTATATGAGAGACGTCTTGTGGTGTTTTACGCCGTAGCCCTTTATTCACGGTACCGAGCAGCTCCAGTCCGCGAGCGTCGAGCGCCACAGGGTCCGTACCCGCGAGCATATAGCCTAGGCTTTTTGGGAAACCGAGCAGGCGAACTTCGTTGGATTTTATGAGTACCTTCACGGCGTCCAAAATGAAAAGCCCCGGGCGTAGAATGGCATTGATCTCCGCGACGCCCTTGTGAATGTTTTTTCCGCCAAAGTGCTGCTTGATGCGTTCCGCTTTTGTGGTGAGTCCGAACTGGTTCTTGAGCGCACCGGTCATGGTGCAGACGAGATGCCGTTTCAGCACCGGTAAACTTATGATGAGATCGAAGTCGAAAGGAGCGCTGCTGAGGCCGACGGAGTAACCTCTTGGGCTTTTATAATTCTTTGAAGGGGTGGAATGCAAGTCGATAACCTTTACCCCGCGTTTTTCACAAACGTGAACGAGGGGGTGGGCCATAAACGTTCTGTGGGTGAACAGTATGTTCCCCGCCGGCCCGTCGCCGACTGCGACGTCCTTTCCGTCAAGCGCATCCAGGACGGTTTCGAGGACTTCCGGATGCGTTGTCGTGGGATACAACTCATGGCTGACAATATTCGGCTTGACGAGTACCCGTTTTGCGCCGTCGATAAGGGTACGATATTTGTTCATAATTTCGGTAACGAAACCGACCCTGTCAGTCGTTTTTCGGATGAAACCCGCTGGATTGTTTTGTTCAGACATTGTATCGCTCCTTTTGCAAGAGTTCCTTGACACCCTGGAAGAGAAGCCTATAGGCTTTGCATGGCCCGCACTACTTAAGCGTTTTGAGATGCACTTCGGTACCGCAGCTCAAGTCTCCACGACTTTTCAAAAGTATAGCATATGGCGGTTGGAATTTCTTTAACATATTCAAGGAGATACATAGTGGATACCTACCGACTTTAATTGAATAACGCCTTTGGCGTTATTTACGGGCACGCACCCTCCAGCCCGGATTAGCCGTACGGCCCCGACAATCCCGATACAAGTCTTCGACAAGTCGTCGGGACCACCCGCCACTATTCGCTCCCCTATGGCCCTATCTTCATTGACTTGATGGATTTTTCTATTATGGTACGGTCTGCCGACAAGTTCCGCTCCTGTCCCCACGCCTCGTATGTATAGACATAATCGTTGGTGACTATCACAGCAACAAGGTACCCGTAGGTTTCCCTGCCCAACTCCTTTATGGCAACAGCCATTTTCGCCTTGGCCTTTGTGTCCAATGTTAAATCGGACTCACCTTTTATTGAGAAGGCCATACCCTCAACCAGTTGGCGGCGAATAAGCTTGTACCAGAATTCAAGCGATCCGCCTTCATAATTTTCATGTCGCTTTACCTTGATCATGGTATAATCCGCGGACATGGCCATTATCCGGTAATTTTCCCTGTAATAGAGAACGTATGACTTCGGTAGTTCGAGATCGATGGATCGCCATGAGCTTAAACCGGGGTTGTGCATTTTCGTGCCAGGTCGGGTCAGATCCGTTCCGAGCTTTCTCACCCAGTCGAAAGGTATTTTTATGGAGATTTTTTGCTGAGGCATGGGTGAGTTCAACTTAACCTTAAGCGTTGAATATGCCACGCTGTGTTCCAGATACTTGATCTTTCCTTTTAGAATTTCAATTGTTTCAGTGATTCTTTCAAGCTCTTTTTCAATCTTTAAGGCATCCTCTATTTTAACGGTTTTTTCCAAGAGCTTTAAGAGTCTTTTTCTGAACTCCTGTGCATTATCGAGCCTAATCTTCATGTCCCTCATCTGATCGGTAACGTCAGTGCTCCTGATCTCCCTTTCAGTCACCTCTCCAAGCTCCTCGACCTTGGCGACCGTCTCCTCGAACCTCGCCACCGGCACCTTGATCGTGATCCAGTTCAATCCCATCTCCTGCGTGTAACCACCCAATGCATCCGCCATATTCCGGATGCTTTTCAGAGCAGAGGAGATGTTATCCACGACAATGTTCAATCTACCGACGTAGACAACCAGGCGAGGGCTCACATCCGATCTACCATCATGCGTGTTCTCCCCGCCGGTCTGCGCAAGCTGCCCCACCATGAACTCGTTCCCCGTCACTTCAGGTGAAGTTGCCGCCGCAGCTGCCGTGGGGGCATATTCGTAATTTTCATGCATATCGAGTTTCTTCCTTGAGCAGGATGCCGCGTAAAAAAGAAAAAATCCTAAAATACAAAATACGGCCATTCTGTTTAAATTGTTCATGATAATCCCCTTTTTCTTCGACCCACCGGCTCCTATTTTATGCCCAATAATTTATCCCGATTTTCTCGTTTCAATAACCGGACCCGGCATATTCCTTTAATCTCCCTAAATCACCCTTCCTCTTTTTTTGTCGTTGCATATAAATAGCATATCACATGGTCGAATTTCAGTTGGATTTTTTGGAAAAAGTTCTGTTGATCATCTTTTCCAGACGACCCACTTCAAACGGTTTAAAAATGAAATCCTCCGCCCCAAGTTTCTTGGCCTTCATCATTACGCCATCATCGTAATAAGCCGACATGAATATCACCGGAATGTTTTTAGTCTCCTCTCGTTTTTTTAATTCATTCATGAGAGAAA
>CAZDAF010000227.1:0-6505 GCA_964503115.1 uncultured bacterium | reverse complement strand
TGGTATTCGGCAGCAACGGCCTGATTGATCCCACTAGCATAGAAGACTACCTGGCGATTGATGGATACTCCGCTTTGGCAAAAGTCCTTTCCGGCATGAAGCCCGAGGAAGTAATCGAGGAGATCAAGAAATCTGGTTTACGTGGCCGCGGCGGAGGCGGTTTTTCCACGGGCAGGAAATGGGAGTCATGCCGAAACGCTCCTTCGAAAAACGGGACTCGCTACATTATTTGCAATGCCGACGAAGGCGATCCAGGTGCGTACATGGACAGAAGCTTGCTCGAGGGAAACCCGCACAGCGTTCTCGAAGGAATGATAATCGGCGCTTACGCCATCGGGAGCAACGAAGGTTATGTCTACGTGCGTCATGAATACCCTCTCACAGTGAAAAATTTAGGCATAGCTTTGGATAAGGCAAAGGGATACGGCCTTTTGGGAGAAGACATACTTGGCTCGGGATTCAACTTCGATGTAAAGATTTCTCGCGGTGGCGGCGCGTTTGTGTGCGGCGAATCCACAGCGCTGATGGCTTCTCTCGAAGGCAAGATCGGCGAGCCGCGTCCCAAGCACATTCATACCGTCGTGAGCGGCCTGCACGGCAAGCCAACCAACTTAAATAATGTCGAAACCTGGGCCAATGTGCCCCTGATAATAAATAAAGGCGCCGACTGGTACTCGAATATCGGCACCGAAGGAAGCAAAGGCACCAAGATATTTTCCTTGGTCGGCAAAATCAACAACACGGGGCTCGTCGAAGTGCCGATGGGAATTACGCTCAGGGAGATAGTCTACGACATCGGTGGTGGAATACCCGGCGGAAAGAAATTCAAAGCTGTCCAGACGGGCGGCCCTTCCGGCGGCTGCATACCCGAGAGCTTGATAGATTTAACCGTTGACTTCGATAAACTCGCCGAAGTCGGCTCGATGATGGGCTCGGGCGGGATGATAGTGATGGATGAATCCACCTGCATGGTGGATGTGGCTAAGTATTTTGTAAAGTTTTTAACCGGAGAATCTTGCGGAAAGTGCGTACCCTGCCGGGAAGGCCTCGACAGGATGCTCGACATCCTTACGGACATTACGGAAGGAGCCGGCAAGGAAGGAGACATCGAGTTGCTCGAGGAACTCGGCGGGGTAATAAAAGATACTTCTCTCTGCGCCCTGGGTGGCACAGCCCCTAATCCCGTTCTATCCACCATAAGGTATTTCCGTGATGAATACGAAGCCCACATAAAAGAGCAACGTTGCCCGGCGGGTGTTTGCAAGGCGCTTATCACTTTCACCATTGATGAAGATAAATGCAACGGCTGCGGAAGATGTTTGAAAAACTGCCCGCAGGAGGCGATATCCGGCGAAAAGAAGGAGCCGCACAAAATCGATCAGGATAAATGTATAAAGTGTGGGCTTTGCCGCGATAACTGCAAATACGATGCTGTCATAGTTACATAGCACAGTATTTGACAAGGGGCTTAAGTTCCTTGTCGGAGGGTAAATTATGGTTGAACTCACCATTGATGGTATAAAAACCAAAGTGTTTGAAGGCACGACGGTCCTGGATGCCGCAAGGAGCATGGGCATAGTGATACCCACTCTCTGCCATCATCCCGGCCTCAGTCCATACGGCGCCTGTCGTGTTTGCATCGTCGAGGTCGTCAGGGGAAATCGCTCGTCGCTAGAGGCTTCTTGCACACTGCCTGTGGCCGATGGGCAGGTGATCCTTACAGACTCTGAAAGAGTCAAGAAGGCGAGAAAGGTCATAATTGAGCTTCTTATATCAACCTGCCCCAACTCCAAGACACTTCAGGACCTGGCCGCGAATTTCGGTGTTAACGAAGTCCGTTTTAAGATAAAGGACAAGAACTGCATCCTTTGCGGGCTTTGTGTGCGCTACTGTAAGGAGCAAATGCAATCCGGCGGAATAGGATTTGTCGGGCGGGGCACATCTCGCAAAGTTGCTACGGCCTTCGGAGTTACTCCCGAGGAGTGCCGCAACTGCGGCGGATGCGAGTGGATATGTCCGGTATGCGAGCGCGCCTGCACCGCGGGCAATTTGATAGACGGCCTGTGCGGGGGATGCCAGAACCTTATGCCGGTCGAGACGTGCACTGTTTGCGTGCACTGCTCCGAAAGCGTGGGAGCGCATGGCCACAAAGTTTATTAACGGATTTACCGATTAGATCAAAAATCGAAAAATACAGAGGAGTGAAAGGAGCTGGAAAATGACTTTAACACGCTTAAACGCAACAGCTGCCACGCTGACTAAAAACAGAACGGGCGGCGATTGGACCCCAATTAGCGGAATGTGCGTGACTTGCGTGGACGGTTGCATCGGCATGTGCGAAATCGGCAAAAGCGCATACCGCGGACACGAGGTTATCTACCCCCAACCGTTCGGAATCACCACTATGGCGTCTCAAAAAGACTACCCCGTCGATCTCTCACACTTCAATATCATGGGAACAGCCGTAGGCGCTGTTGGAATCGAGGAAGACTCCGACAAGGCCATTTTCCCGAACGTGAACCTCGAGACCAGGCTTGGACAAGACAAGGGGATCAAACTGCGCTTGCCTATCGTAATCGGGGGGCTGGGCTCCACAAACGTTGCCGCGACAAACTGGGACGGTCTCGCTATCGGCTCGGCTCTGGCGGGAACCGTTTTGACCATCGGTGAAAACGTCTGTGGAATGGATGTCAATTCGGAAATTAAAAATGGGAAGGTTGTCCGCTCTCCCGAACTCGAACGCAGGGTAAAGTTATTTAAGGATTGGCAGCGTGATGGTTATGGGGAGATTCTGTTGCAGGCTAACGTTGAGGACACGCGACTCGGCGCTCAGGAATACGCCATAAAGAAATTGGGAGTTGAAGCTGTTGAATTGAAATGGGGACAGGGCGCCAAGGACATCGGCGGCGAGGTCAAAATTAAAGATCTTGAAAAAGCGCAACTCCTCAAAAAGCGCGGTTATGTCGTGCTTCCCGACCCTCTTGATCCGGCCAGAGTGGAAGAATTTAAAAATGGCGCATTCACGGAATTCGAGCGCCACTCCCGCGTCGGCATGGTTACCGAGGAGAGTTTCGTAGCGCGTGTGGAAGAACTGCGTAAGGCAGGCGCGAAATACGTCACTCTTAAAACAGGCGCATACAGGCCTGCGGACCTCGCCCGTGCCGTCAAATTCTCTTCCATAGCCAAGATCGATTACCTGACGGTTGACGGCGCCGGTGGCGGCACAGGCATGAGCCCGTGGCGAATGATGAACGAGTGGGGTGTGCCCACCGTGGAGTTGTGGTCGCTTCTCCGCCAGTATTGTGACCGTCTTGCCAAAAAGGGTGAGTACGTCCCTGACGTTACACTTGCCGGTGGTTTTACCATGGAAGATCAGATGTTCAAAGGCTTTGCTATATGCGCGCCGTATTGCAAGGCAATAACCATGGCAAGATCGCCACTCGCCGCCGCAATGGTGGGAAAAACCATCGGTAAGGCAATAGAAAGTAATGAACTTCCTATATTTATGAAGCGATTCGGTGACACACAAGAAGCCATATTCGTCACGGCGGAAGAGCTCAAAAGGGAATACGGAAAGGACTATGAAAAGATACCGGCTGGAGCTATCGGTCTGTATACATATTACGAGCGGCTTGCCCAGGGAATGCGCCAGTTTATGTGTGGCGCCCGCAAGTTCGCCCTTGAGCACATAACCACCGACGACATCGCGGCATTGACTCCGGAAGCTTCCAAGGTCAGCGGCATACCGATGGTTTCCGATCTCGACGCCGATGAGGCGGATAGAATTTTGGGTTAGCAGTTTTCGTCAGAATCAAAAAAGACTGTGTTGCTATTATAAAATGTGAGAATGAGAAATCAATGGCGTCCGTTGCGGTCAGAATGACACTGCTGTTGATTATGCTTGCGGTTCTGTTTATAGCGCCCGAAGATGTAAATTCCGTGGAACAGTCTGCTTTTGAAGTAAAGCGTATGCCGAACAATCCGATTGTTCGGCCCGGTATGGATGCGCGTATGAACGAAGAAGCCAGACACTACGGATATGTAAATATCAACGGCCCTTCACTGATCCGAGTACCGTCCTGGGTGAAAAATCCGCTTGGCAAATATTACCTTTACTTTGCTCATCATAAGGGCGAGTATATCCGGTTGGCGTATGCGGACAAACTTGAGGGACCGTGGAAAATATACGGGCCCGGAAGCCTTCAACTCGCGGATTCATATTTTCCTACGGAGACTGCGGGGCCTGGCAGTGCAATGACGGCGCTGAGGAGTGTATGGAAAAGATATCCGCCATCCATAGCATGGGCCATGACCCGTGTGGGGCTCGCCGCACGAAAGGCGCGGACCGAGCGCAAAAGCAAGGGTATTCACGGCTCCGAGGAAACCAGACCGCATATCGCCAGCCCTGATGTTTTAGTTGATGAACGGAATCATGAAATACGGATGTATTACCACGGCATGCTCGAGGACAGCAACCAGATGAGCCGCGTTGCGATATCAGGCGACGGCATTAATTTCAAAGCCCGACCCGACCTGCTCACAACCCCCTACCTGCGCATGTTCGAATATCGGGATATGTTCTACGGATTGTCGATGCCCGGCCTGTTTTGCAGATCGAAGGACGGACTGACGGGATTTGAAATTCGCTTGGGATTGCTGTTCGGGGTGAATATGAGACATACGGCGTTATTACTTCGAGGTTCGACTTTAAATATATTCTGGTCCCGCGTGGGAGATTCCCCCGAGCGAATTCTTTGCTCGACTGTCGACCTGAGTCCCAAAGATTGGAAGAAGTGGAAGGCTTCGGATACGTTTGATATTATGAGGCCGAAGATGAAATGGGAGGGAGCGGATTTGCCTGTCGAGCCGTCGCAGCGCGGCGAATATCCCGGTCGGGTGCATCAACTGAGAGACCCTGCGATTTTCGAGGAAAACGGCCGGATATATCTCCTGTATTCCTGCGCGGGAGAACAGGCAATCGCCATTGCCGAACTTATTAAATGAAATAACCATCCACAAAAAACCGGCTAAAGAAAAAAAACAGAAAAGCATAGAGACACGCGGGAATCCGAGAGGGACGCCCGCGTGTAAACCCCGCATAGAACGGGGGAAATAGCTGGCGGAAGCGCATGGGAATCGAACCCACCGCGGAACGGAAATCCCCGCCCGCCACCGGATTTGAAGTCCAGAAGAGATATCTCAGCGTAAGTACCTCAAATATAACCAATACTCGACCTCGACCAGTAACCACGCGGGTTTTAGCGATTCTGCATATTCTGCCTATTTACACGTCGGGCACTCATAAATCCCAACAGGTGACACACGAGGTGACACACGAGGTGACACACGAGTGACACTTATACCAAAAACCCCAGCCGGAAATTATGCAACCGGCTGGGGCTTTTTTAATTTCATGAGCGTCGAGTATAGAGCCGCTTGCTACTACATTTGGGGTATATCGAGAAAATGGAGCTTTCAGACTTGTAAGAATCGATTAAGGAGATTAGAATAAAATTGAAGATAATGAAAAATCAATTGCCCAAAAGTGATCCCCTTCTGGAATTTGCGTTGGATTATAGGTCCGAGGTAATAGGAAATTCTATTGTTTTGCACGCTGATTGCTTTGAGTGGTTGAGCAGAATTCCTGAAGACAGCATTCATGCCGTTGTTACTGATCCACCATATGGCGTAAAAGAGTATGATTTTGATCAACTTGAAAAGAGGGAACAAGGTTCCGGCGGAATTTGGAGAATACCACCCGCATTTGATGGGCATGAGCGTTCACCATTGCCAAGGTTTACCGCTCTTAATGGGAAGGAGCGCAAATCTCTTAAGAAATTTTTTGCTGAATGGAGCAGACTGGTTTTACGGGCCTTACGACCTGGGGGCCATGTATTCATAGCAAGCAACGCATTCCTTTCCCAACTGGTATTTTCTGCTTTAGTTGATGGGGGCCTGGAATTCAGAGGTGAATTGATCCGAATAGTCAGAACATTGCGTGGCGGTGATCGCCCTAAAAACGCCGAGCAAGAATTTCCAGGTGTATCTACAATGTTTAGAGGGTGCTATGAACCTTGGGGGATTTTAAGAAAACCAATTCCAAAAGGTATGAAAGTTAGTGAATGCTTGCGCAAATTTGAAACGGGCGGTCTTAGAAGAGATTCAGAGGATAAACCTATTCCTGACGTAATTGAAAGCGAGCGAACACCCAGTAGGGAACGCGATATTGCAAACCATCCTAGTTTAAAACCTCAATCATTTTTACGACTTGTAGTACATGCAGCTTTGCCTTTAGGAAAGGGAGTAATTGTTGATCCATTCGTGGGTTCCGGATCGACAATTGCAGCTGCAGAAGTTAATGGTTATCCTAGCATAGGAATTGAACGGCATCTGGAATATTATGAAATGAGTCTCGATGCTATTCCAAAACTGTCAGCCTTGAAAAACCAAGTTCCCAGCAATGGCAAACAAATCCTTTTACCACTCTAAATTCGGATCCCTGTAA
>CAZDAF010000226.1:0-6510 GCA_964503115.1 uncultured bacterium | reverse complement strand
ACGAGGCGGTCAGAGCTGCGATTGGGCATTCGATCCCGGTTGGTATTCGATTGTCCGGCGACGAGCATATGCCCGATGGCATACATCACGACGAATTGAAACAGGTGGTCAAAAGGCTGGGCGAGATGGGAGTTGATTATGTACATCTGTCGGATGGCTCCTACGAAGCTCTTAAACATTTCTTCCCGGATGAGGAGAATCTCCATCTCGTTGAGGAAGCCGAAAGTTTCAAATCCGTCCTCCCAAAGGATGTTCCGGTTATTTCAGTATCGCTTCACGATCCCAAGAATGCTTCGGAAGCTATTAAAAAAGGTCGTATAGACATGGTTTCCCTGGGCAGGCAAATGCTTTGCGATCCGGAATGGGCGAACAAGGTGAAGAAGGGCAGAGCTTTTAAAAAATGCCTGAGATGTTGTGATTGCCTGATGAGAACGGCGATCGGTCTGCCGGTTCAGTGTAGAGTTAACAAGGACTTGGGGCGGGAAAGATATATGTCGGAATACTGGCGCCCGCAACGCCCGAAGGGAACCGGTGTATTGCCACAGATCCCCAAAGCCGAAGATTTGCCCAAACTGCAGGATTCATAGTCTTTTTTTTAAGAGATAAACAGTAACCGATTAAGGAAGGAGGCGTTACATGAGCTTAAAAGGTAAGGTTGCTTTTATAGGATACGGAGATTGTCCGGTCGGGAAATACCCGGAGAGGACTTCGGTGCAGCAGGCGGTTGAGGTGTCGTTAATGGCTCTGAAGACCTCCGGGCTGAACGCAAATGAAATCGACACGATTATAACCACGCGCTCATTCGCCGATGAGGTTTACGATTGGGGTATCGGGCTTTTCGGCGAAGAAATAGGGATGAGGAGCAAACTCGAGTTCCAGATGTTTACCGGAGGAGCCTCGAGTTCGGCCATGATTAAAGTCGCTACGGGACTGATAATGTCCGGTCAGTCGCAAAATGTTCTCCTGGTGGCTTCAAGCAAATGGGGAACTATGAAAAGAGAAAAGGCGGTCGATTCTCTCGCCAAGCTTCATCACGAAGACTGGGAGAGGCCGTTCGGGTTTTTCCAGATAGGCGCAGTGGCGCTTACTATGAAACTGGCTTTCCTGTATGGCATAGTCACGCCCGAGCAGTCGGCCTCCGTGTCCGTCAGTAACCGGAAGTGGGCCGCGATGAACCCGAACGCAATGTACCGTGATCCGTTGACTATTGAAGAAGTGCTGAACTCGGGATTCGTGGCCGATCCGATACATACACTCGAATCGCCTCCCCTCGCAGACGGAGCCGCCGCACTGATTTTGACTTCGGCGGAGAACGCCAAAAAAGTGGTCAAGCAGCCTGTCTATCTGCTGGGAGTGGCGAGCACTTTTTCTTTTTCCAACGTGAGCCAGGCGCAGGCCGGCGGCGCGGAAGGAATGAAAGCCGCCGCGGACGGCGCGTATCAGATGGCCGGAATCGGGCCAAAGGATATCGATCTGGCTTCGATTTACGAGCCGTACCCGCTGGGAACGCTCGCATGGCTGGACAACCTTGGAATATGCGAAAACATGAAGGTCGCCGCCGAGTGGATTCATGAAGGAGGCGGAGCGCCGGGCGGGGAACTACCCGTGACAACTGACGGAGGAATGCTAAGCAGAGGACACTGCGCAATAGCCGGCGGGATGCTTTTCGCCGTCGAGGCGATCAGACAGCTTCGCGGAGAGGTCGGCGAGCGGCAGGTAAAGAACCCTGAATTAGCCCTTGCAACCGCGATGGGCGGCGTCGGCAATAGCTCGTTCGTCGAGATTTTCGGGATAAATCCCTAGAGGATATAAGGAGAAAACCATGACATACACAAAACCCGTACCCAAGGTCAGGCCCCATACCAAAGAGTTCTGGGCTGCTGCGAAAAAAGGTCAACTGTTTGTGCAGCACTGCAAGGACTGCGACAAGAATATTTTCTATCCCCGGGAAGTATGCCCTAAATGCCAATCCAGTAATCTTGAATATATAAAAGCCACGGGCAAAGGTAAACTTTTTACATTCAGCCTTGTGGAGAAAGGCGCGCCGCCCGATTTCAAAGATATGCAGCCTTATGTAATCTGTCTGGTGAATCTTGATGAAGGTGTGCGTATCGGCAGCATGCTGGTGGGTTACGACGATTATTGGGCACTCAAACCGGGCCAGGAAGTTGAGGTGGTCTTCGATCCCGTTACAGACGAAATCAGTCTTCCCAAGTTCAAGCCCGCGGGGTCGGATTTTACTTTCGATAAGAAATAGGGGTAACCCATGAGTGAGGATTATCAATTTCTGAAATATGAAATCGGTGGGCCGGGTAATGGTGTTTGCTATATCACCATGAACAGGCCGGATAAGCGCAATGCCATTAACAGGGAATTGGCCGATGAGCTTCTGGATGCATTTACCAGAGTCAGGGACGAAGTCGAAGTCAAGGTTGTGCTCTTTTCAGGCGCCGGGAAATCATTCTGCACCGGTGGAGATTTGGCAGTGTTATCCAGCTTCGACCATCAGGGACTTATGGACTGGATGGCGCGGACGGGTTATGAGGTACAGAGGGCAATCTCGGAGAATGAAAAAGTGGTGGTCGCCAAGGTTCATGGTCATTGCATCGCAGGTGGGCTCGAACTGGCGCTGGCGTGCGACCTGATCTACGCCAGCGATAAAACCAAGTTCGGTGTTACCGAGATCGGCATGGGAATACTGCCGGGATGGGGTGGAACGGTTCGCATAGCCCGAAGTATGCCGATTTTCCGCGCCCGGGAAGTACTTCTGACCGGCCGTAAAGATTATACAGCGGAAGAAATATACGAGATGGGATTTTTGACGCGCGTTTACAAAGATGATGAATTGGACGAGAAGGTTGATGGAGTGATTGCAAATCTCTGCAGCAAAACGGCGGCGGCACTCAGAATGGGTAAAAACGTAATGAACAGATCATTTGAGGGTGGCCCATGGGATGCGGCACTGGCTATCGAGCGTAGTTCCATCGTATGGCTTTTCTACCAGGAACACATTCAGAAAATGCTCGCCGCGCTGAAGGATTCACAGAAAGCTGAGTAGATGAAAGAAAATAAAAGGAAGGAAAAAAGATGCCTTATTTCGGTTGGGATGAGGAACATTTATCGGTGGTGCGCAATTCCATTCAGAAATTCTGCGAAAAGGAACTGACCCGGGAATACGTAAGATGGATGGACGAAAACTGCGATTTCCCTCCGGATGAAATATGGAAGAAGCTGGCCGATTTCGGGCTGTTCTCCATGGAAGCGGGTGTGTCACCATACGAACAAATAGTTGTGCAGGAGGAATTGGCCACTGCTTCAGTGGCGGTGGCCATATCTATCGGCGCCTCGATAAGATTCGGACAGGGATTTATAGGATTTCTGGGCAATGAAGACCAGAAAAAGGAATTTCTGCCCAAGCTGGAGCAAGGCGAGGTGAAGATGTGCATGGCGCTCACCGAGCCGGGTGGGGGAACCGACATTCTGGGCGGTCTTCGCACCACTGCGGTTGAAGATGGTAACGACTACGTTCTTAACGGCCAGAAAATTTTCGCCACCGGCGCCCACGTCGCTGACTATCTCGTCGTCATTGCAATAACCGACAAAAACGCTGCGGATAAAAAAGAGTCTTGGTCGATTTTTTTAGTGGATGCTAAAACTCCGGGAATTACCATCAGGAAAATCCCCAAGCTGGGCATCCATGCATGCGGTACGGCGGAAATTTTCCTCGAAGATGTACGGGTCCCCAAGGAAAACCTCTTAGGACCGAAAAACCTGGCGTTCGGTTTTCTGGTGGGCGGCAAGACTCAGGCCAAAGCCATCGCAGCGCTTTTTAGTTCGAGGAAAGGAAGCGGCGATTCAGCCGGTACCGACGCCGGAGGAGGAAGCTTCACACAGGCTTTGACCATTTTAAACATGGAGCGGGTTTCTACTGCCTTACTTTCATTGGGCATAGCAAATGCCGCTTATCGCGATGCCTTCAACTATGCTCTGGAGCGTGAGGCATTTGGCAAGCCGATCGGGCAATTCCAGATAATACAGAATTATCTGGTGGAAATGGCCATCCAGATCGAAAACGCCCGGAACCTCATATACGGCACAGTCGCACTCAGCATGATGGGAAAACCCAACGCCATTCAAGCCCAGATGTCCAAGATTGTCGCCGCAAGAGCATCGGAATATTGCTCGATCAAAGGCATGGAAATACTCGGCGGGTACGGTTTTACAATGGAATACGATATGCAGCGGCACTTCCGCGATTATAAACAGATGGTGTTTGCTCCCATAACCGATGAAATGGCAATAAACGTAATAGCAAGGATGCTTGGATTGCCAAAGAGTTACTAAGGAGCAAGTCATGAATTATTTAGGGGATATTCCAATAGAAAACGCCAAGAAATTTCCTGATCACGAATCTGTTATTTTCGAAGAGACGCGGTTGAACTGGAAGCAATTCAACGAAAGAATCAATCGTTTGGCCGCCGGGCTTTATAAGTTGGGTTTCAAGCCGGGCGATCACATCGCCGTCCTGCTCGAAAATTGTCACCAGTATATGGAAATCTATTATGCGCTGGCGAAAAACGGTATGGTCACCGTGCCCCTGAATTATCGCTTATCGGAAAAGGAACTGGATTATATCATCAATCATTCGGAGGCTAAATGCCTCATCACCGGAGAACGCTTCATCGAAAAAACTCTCAGCATGAAGCCGAATTTAAAAAATATCGGAAAATACGTTAGCGTTGAAGTGGACGCTGAAGGCATGACTCCCTATGAGAAAATAATTGAAAGCGGCGATTCGGATGAGCCTGACTATAAAGCGGGAAGCGAAAACGATATGACGGTACTCATGTATACAGGCGGTACCACCGGCCTGCCCAAAGGTGTGATGCTTTCCCACAGGAACCTGTTGGCCGCCCTTAAGGCTATCGGCGGAACCGGGTCGCTTCCGGGAGCGCGGACTCTCCTCTCTTTGCCTTTGTTTCATATCGCCAACTGGCAGGCTTTTCTTTTCCACATGATGAACGGGTGCGTGATTATCAACCGAGGTGCTAATCCTGAAGATATATTAAAACTCATCATGGAAGAAAAACCCATCATGATCAACCTGGTACCTACTGTTTACCAATATCTGCTGCAATTGCCCGATATTGAGAAAATGGATTTTTCTCACGTCCTGCACTTTTCCGTTGCTGGAGCGCCCATGCCTCCTGAACACATGAAAAAATGTCAGAAAATCTTCAAGATGAAATTTGGAAAGGCGTACGGACTGACGGAAGCCGCACCGACGGTATCCAACCTGAGCGGACACGAATATGCATTGGAAGGCGATCCGCAACTGGTAAAGCGATCGAAGTCGGTAGGCAAACCTTTTCAGGGCATCAAAGTCGCTATCCGACGGGAAAATGGAAGCGAGTGCGAAGCGGAGGAAATGGGTGAGATTACCGTTCTTGGCGATAACGTCATGCTCGGATATTGGCGCGACCCCGAAAAAACCGCTCAGACGCTTCGGGACGGATGGCTCTGGACAGGCGATATTGGCCACATGGATGAAGATGGCTATATATATCTGGCCGACCGCAAAAACGATATGATCATATCCGGCGGAGAAAATGTCTATCCCAATGAAGTGGAAAACGCTTTGTATCAACATCCGTCGGTGCTCGAGGTCGCCGTCGTCGGAGTCCCCGACGAAAAATGGGGAGAGGCGGTGAGAGCGGTTGTCGTTCTTAAGCCGGGTCAGAAGGCTACCGAAGAGGAACTTATCGCATTCTGCAAAACACAAATCGCTGGATATAAAAGCCCGAAATCGATCGATTTCGTGGATGATTTGCCCAAAACGACTGTCGGAAAAATACGCAGAAGTGAGGTGAAGGAAAAATATTGGGAAAGTCAACAAAAGAAGGTCGAGTGATTAAACCGGTCCTAAAGGGAAAGTGAGCTCGATATGAAAAAAATCAATAATATGTTGGTTAAGGGAACGATGTTGGTGGATATGGTAAAAGCCATTAACGGCTTTAAGGACAAGCCTTGGGATGAATATCTAACCGAAGATGCTAAAAAACTTGTTGTTCAAAGAATACTGCCTTCAGTGTGGTATCCTGCTGAACCGGCATTGAATTGCCTCCGAGCGGTCTACGAATTGATCGGAGGTTCCGACCCGGAAGTCGCCAGGCAATGGGGAAAAGTCAACGGTAAAAGAACATTCGAGGAAGTATACAATACCATCTTTGTTGGGCAAGGGAACGTTATTGAGGTTCTAAAGAAATTTAGTTTTCTTTCTTCCAAGGCTCTTTTTACAGGACTGGAACTCGATGTGAAGGAGATCGATAAGAAGCATTATCAAGTAAGGATTTTTGATGATAATCCGCGTACTGAACCGGTCTACTATTTTGTTCAGGGATGGACCGAAGTGATAATTGAAATGACAGGCGGCGAAAACATAAGCGTAAACATAATCGAAAAACACTGGGAAGGTGCCGAGGCCACTGTTTTTGACATCCGATGGGAATG
>CAZDAF010000225.1:0-6512 GCA_964503115.1 uncultured bacterium | reverse complement strand
AGAAGTTCATGAACCGCGAGTATCTCATCGATTATCTCGCCAAGGAATATAACGGGAAAAAATGGCTTGCGGTCAGGCTTCACAAGGAATCAATATCCTCCGAGTATCACTTTATGGTTCAGCAATATATCGATGCCAAATATTTCAGTGCCGAGGGACCGAAAATAACTTCCCCTACGGATATCATGTGGGGCAACAGAAAGACGTTTGCAATTGTCGGGGCCATTTTATTACTGGGGGTTTTTGTCATTGCCGGCACGAAGCATCGCTCGATGGTCCGCGCCAGGGACGGTCTGGATGAAATCAAATGGACTCACGAGGACTGGATACCGCCCAAGATCGAACTCTCATCGTTCCGAAAACCCGGCAAAATCGCCGAGTTGGACCTGGTTGAAGCGATGGCTTTGTGCGAGGTGTCCTTCAACAAGATATTGAGCGTTATATTATCCTACCTCGAAGAACGGAATGTCATCAAAGTGGTCGGCACCGAGCCTTTCAAAGCGGAAGTTCTGGATCCGAACAAGAAATTGCCCAGCGATTATGAGGAGATGTTCCGGCATTGCCTGAGAGACGACGGCACATTGAATGAAAGCGAGCTGACCGGTATTTTCTACAGAATATCCGAAAACGTCCAGCGGAAAGCCTGGGATTGCGACCTCGAAGCCACCAAGGCGCATTACAGCAATAAAATTGCCGGCATATTGCCCGACGGCGAGATAGCGGCGGGGGAAAGATATGAGTACGGCCCACACTACTATTGGCACCGTCACCCCGGAAGGTACTCTAATTTATTCAAAAGTCCCGTCCACTCGATGAACTATTCCGAGTTTGTCAGCTCATCTCATTGTTTCGAGGGATGTTTCACTCATTCGGCTTGCCACGACGCCTGCCACAGCGCGTGTCACAGCGCTTGCCATTCGGCTTGTCATTCCGCGTGCCATAGCGCTTGCCATTCGGCTTGTGTGAGCGGGGGAGCGCATTAGATGAGGGCTCCGGAGGAAAAATATCCCCTGGCATGGATAGACGAATACGTCGCCAACCTGCGCGAATATGTTACGGTGCGCGAAACCGACAATCTGCTTATAAAAGTTCCCAACGAAGCGCATAAATTGAATCCCTCGGCGATAAAAATCATGAAAGAATTGCTGGCCGGAGGCAGTATCCTCACTATTTGGGAGAAAAACGGCCGCGAGCCCGCGGTGCGTCGGGACCTGTACAATTTCTTCATAAGTCTGAAACAAATTCTGCAAGGATGTGTCGACGAGCACAACCCGCCGCCGGCGATAGAATCCCGACCCTTCTCTTTGGATTTCGGTAAACTCCCGATTTTAAGCGAAATATCCCTCACATATCGCTGCAACCTGAGCTGCCTGTTCTGCTATGCGGGATGCACGTGCAAGAAGACGCAAAGTTCTCACTCCGATGAAATGAGCACCGGAGAAGTAAAAAGAATCCTCGAGATCATTCACAATGACGCCGAAGTTCCGAGCGTCAGCTTTACGGGTGGAGAACCGACACTGCGCAACGATCTGGAAGAGCTTATCTCTTTCGCGCGACGTGAGTTGAAAATGCGAGTGAATCTCATCACCAACGGCACGCTGATCGACGAACGAAAGGCCGCTTCACTGAAAGAAGCGGGCCTGAATTCCGCGCAGGTCAGTCTCGAAGCTCCCACCGAGCACATCCACGACAGCCTTACGCAAATCAAGGGATCGTTTAAAAAAACGGTCGCGGCAGTAAATCACCTCAAGCAAAGCGACATTATCGTCCATACCAATACCACCATCAATCGTGTAAATTTCAACTCCGTGACGGATATGCCCGTTTTTGTGAAAGACCTGGGTCTGGAAAGGTTCTCGATGAACCTGGTGATTCCCAGCGGAAGCAGCAAGAATGAGCACCGTGAGGTAAATCTGCGCTATAGCGAGGTTCCGGATCTCATCGTTCAAATTCAACAGGCGGCAGATGCCGCCGGCGTCGAATTTATGTGGTACTCCCCAACACCCATATGTATTTTCAACCCGATTCAACACCGATTAGGCAACAAAGGTTGCAGCGCTTGCGACGGGCTTTTAAGCGTGTCCCCGACGGGGGATGTCCTGCCGTGCTCGAGTTGGTCCGAGCCGGTGGGCAATCTTCTGGTTGAAGGTTTTTCCGAAGTTTGGGAATCCAAAATGGCCAAATGGCTGCGAGATAAAACTTTTGCTACCGACCTCTGCCGTCGATGCGAGGATTTCGCGTTATGTCAGGGCGCCTGCCCCCTTTATTGGCAATATTTCGGTGATGATGAATTAAAACAATATGGAGTCGATTATGTTACTGCCGCAAGCTGAAAGACGCGACGAGATAAGATTTTACATTGCCAAATCGTTGCCATACAACGTTCGGCTGGCGATTTCTTTTGCGCTGATCTTTGTGGGTCTTGCCGTACAATTCGGAGTGCCCGACTATTACCTGGCCGGATTGCCGTTTATATTTGCTGGAGTCTTGTTTCTCCTGACAAAAGGTTTCGACAACAAACCCGAACAGGAAAGTCGGCTCGGTGATTGGAAACCGACGACAAAGGAACAGGTAAAACGCATACTGGATATCAGGGATAAAGCCAAGAAATGGGATGAGGCCCTCGTTGATATAACCAACGGCGTCGGGGGGTGCAGTTTTGTGTTAGCCGGCCTGATCGTAGCCGCCGTTGCCGTTGGCGTAGGTTATCACTCGCCGATCCTGAGAAATACCGTAATAGCCGATGCGGCAGTCATGTTTCTGCCTTTCTGGTTTACAGGCGTCAAGTTCATACTTAAAAACGACCACGCCGTTATAAAGGCCGAGTTGTTTCTCAAGGTGCATTCACTTTTCGAGACGATAAAGGATGAAGGCGAGGAATTTCAGTTCCAGATGCGAACCGCCGGGGTAAAGGACGAAGCGGGTGAGGTTCCACGAGACTTGAAGGCGATAATTCATTTCCATAACGGCCCGGCGGATTTCCTCGGACTCCAGATGCAGATAGCGTTGAACGACGTTCAGGGAACGAGTTATCCGTACTATTACTGCGTCCTGGTGGCTAGAAAAGAGCTCGACAAGTTAAACAAAAAGAACCTGGGGAGCCCGCCTGAAAACGTGGTTCTCGAATGCAAATCCGAAAAAGACGTCGAAATAGCGGTAATCAGGCAATACACAACAAAAACAAGCGGCTATCACACTAAAATTGCCGACATCAAGAAAATTTTCTGGCATGCATTAAAAGAAGCCCGCAAAGTGACAACGAACTGACCCATCCCGGAAAAGTTCTCATATTCCCTTTCACTTGAATTTATGGCATTACTCTTTTAACTTTGTTCTCGCAAGGGACGTGGTATTGGAGGTATCCTCGATCTATCTTACTGTGAAGGAAATTCCAATAGCGTCTTTTCCAAGGTTTGTCGCTCTACCGCAGCAGGTGGATAATTATTCTATTGTGTTTGATAACGAAAGGAGTAAGTTATGGAAGAATTGAGGGAGTTGGTAAAGGTCGGGAAAGTCAACGATGCGACTGAGCGGGTAAAATTATTGATCGAGCAGGGTTCCGACCCCGACGCGATAATGAAGAAAGCACTCATTCCCGCGATGGATGATGTCGGCGATCTATTTCAGCAGGGCCAATACTTTTTACCCGAGCTCCTGGTGTCTGCAAAGGCTATGAAGCAGGGGCTGGACGTTCTGAAACCGCTTCTCGTGAAGGGCGGCTTGAAGCCCCTGGGAAAGGTGGTATTGGGAACGGTCAAGGGGGACCTTCACGATCTCGGGAAGAATATATTAGCCATGGCGCTCGAAGGAGCGGGATTCGAGGTTGTCGATCTCGGTACGGACGTTTCGGCGGAGAAGTTCGTCGAGACGATCAAGGAACATAAGCCTCAATTGATCGGGATGAGCGCGCTTTTGACTACCACCATGCTGACCATGAAAACCACTATCGAGGAAATCGAGAAGGCCGGTTTGCGCGACCAGGTCAAGATAATGATCGGCGGAGCGCCCATCCGGCAGGAGTTCGCGGACGAAATAGGCGCGGATTTCTTCGGCCCGGACGCCACCACGGGAAAAAATTACGCCAGAGATGCGGTGACCGGAGAAGCTTAATCAGGAATAAGAAACCCAAGTTCATAACTGATAACCGGCAACTGATTACTTATCAGGAATAATTGTGAACGGAAGGGAAAGAATCAAAACCGCCTTAGAACGAGGGACACCGGATATGGTGCCTATATGGGAATTGGCGTTTAACGAGGCGAGCATTATCTCCATCGCCCGGAATTTCGTTGACGACGATCAATTGCCCGAGTCTAAATATATCGAAGATATGAATGATGAAGAAGCTTTCCAACTTATCAACGCTTTCTTCACCATGATTCGGGAGCTGGATCTGGACGGTATGACCGCCGTTACGAGCGCACCGCGCGAGAGCGTCAGGGACACAATAGCCGCCGCCGTTCCGGGAGGTGGATACATAATAAGTTCATCGAACACCATCCACCCGGGCGTCAAACCCGAAAATTACATAGCCATGGTCGAAGCGGCCAGAGAATTCGGACGATACCCGGAGTTGGGCAAGGTGTAAGTACATCACGCAATGTTGTTTTTGAGAGCAAGAATTTAATGAAAAAATATTTCATCATTTCATGCTGCGTTATTATTTTGTCGGCTTATGCAATTGTTAATGCCTCATGGGACGAACCGGCGCGCGCCAATAGTTGGATGGTGGCCAGCGGCCACGAGCTTGCCACAAAAGCCGGCAGAACGATACTTCGCAACGGTGGGAATGCATTTGACGCGGGTGTGGCGACGTGCATGGCGCTGAATGTTACCCGCCCCATATCCGCCGGGATGGTCGGTGTGTCGCCAACGCTTATATACGACGCAAACACCGGCAAGGTCCGCAGCTATTGCGGGCTCGGTGTGGCTCCGGCCAAAGCGACGCCGGAATATTACAGGCAGCGCGGCTGGATCGTTATGCCCTTTTACGGGATAAAATCGCAATTGATTCCGGCCTCCCCGGACACCTGGATCGCCATACTGAAGGAGTACGGCACCAAAAGCTTCGGAGAGCTGGCCCGCGAGGCGATACGCCTGGCGGAAGAAGGGCACCCACTCAACAAAACCGTGGCTCACATTATAGACCTCCCGGCTTTTCTCCTGATACCGTACAAACGCGCCTGGCCCTACGGTTACTCGATTTTCTTCGAGCCTTTTCAGCCGGACGGTCCGAAACCGGGTGATATATTGGTGCAGAAGGACCTGGCGAAATCGCTCAAACTTATGGTCGCGGCGGAAAAGGCGGAGTTGGCGAGATCGGGAGATCGGATCAAGGCGCTCGAAGCGGTGCGGGACGTTTTTTACAAGGGTGAAATAGCCGAAGCTATCGTCAAGCTCCAGGAGGAGCGCGGCGGTATAATCGCCCGGGAAGACCTTGCGAATTATCGCGGCAGATGGGAAGAGCCGGTCAAAGGCAGCTACAAAGGTTATGACATCTGGGCTAACGACACATGGTGCCAGGGCCCGACCGTGCCCATGATCCTCCAAATTCTCGAAGGCGTCGATCTGAAATCCATGGGACATAACTCTCCCGAATACATCAGCACCGTTGCACAGGCCATCGAGTTGGCATTTTCCGACCGCGAGGCTTATTTCGGTGACCCGGATTTTGTGGACGTGCCCATCAGGGGGCTGTTAAGCAAGAAACACGCTGCCGAGCGAAGGAAGTTGATCGACCCGAATCGCGCTTTCGGCAGAATGCCCCCACCGGGCGATCCATGGAAATTCGAGGGTCGCCCGAGACCCAAGCGCATTTACAAACCCAAGCCCCAGCCCGCGAGCATCCTACCATCGAAGTGGCATCGCGATACCACTTACCTGTGCGTCGCGGACTCGCAAGGCAACGCCTTGAGCCTCACTCCAAGCGATTTCCCCGTATCGCCCATGGTGCCCGGTTACGGCATTTTGCTCGGCATACGAATGACTCAGTTCCACCTTAAAAAGGGTCACCCGGCTCGAGTGGCGCCCGGCAAGAGGCCGCGTCTTACTCCGAACCCGAGCATGGTCACAAAAGACGGCAAGCTGTTCATGGCCTTCGGTACTCCCGGCGGGGACATGCAACCACAGGCAATGGTGCAAGTCTTCCTGAATATCGTCGAGTGGGGTATGGATCCGCAGGCTGCGATCAACGCATCGAGGTTCAAGACGAAAAACTTCCCGGATTCCTTTTCACCTCATTTGTACTTCCCCGGAAGACTCGAGCTGGAAGAGGCTATTGCGGATAGAATGAAAGCGCTTAAAAAGCAGGGTTATAAAGTAAAAATCAATCCTTCTTCACTGGATAAATTCGGCGCAGTATGCGCCATCATCAGAAACGAATCCGGCCACTTGATCGGCGGAGCCGACCCAAGGGAAGAATCACTGGCCTTGGGAGATTAATACCATCTATCTGGGCGGAAGCTAAAAATATCAATGAAAACAGCAGTTTAACTATATCTTTCTCTTTGCTT
>CAZDAF010000224.1:0-6524 GCA_964503115.1 uncultured bacterium | reverse complement strand
ACAACACTATTCAGTGCGACGGACAAGGGATTTAAATCCCTTGTCTGACCCGATATTTACCTTGTTTCTATCTTCAACTGCAAAATCTGGGTTTATTCTAAATTTTAGCTAACTCTTATCGCCCAAAAGTGATTGTGGTTTATTTTTATCAATCTTCGGACAAAAAGTATCCTTCCGGAAAATGCGGATGCCATGGCAGGCAGCGACTTTTTCCTTTTTTCTTTCCCGTTTTTATCAGTGGCGGGTGATCCTCGATGTTTAGAAATTCGACTTGATCGCCCGGCTTGAAGTTCGGTGCAGGCGCATAAAAGAGTACCGACGTTTTTAATTTTTCGGCACCCATAGCCGCAAAATCGCTCCAGGTGTAGAAGAAACCTATCTGCCCGGGGTATTCCTCAGGCGGATCCGGGGCGCCGACGTCATCGCAGTATCGGTTGACATCACCGATATTGTAACCCTTGGTTGGGGGAGCGTCATTTATTACTCTGTTAAGATAAGTTCCATGACTTCCCGTTACTACGTGCCAATCTGACGGACCGAGGTCGAGTTTTTTTTCCTCGGGGCTCATTTTGCCGTCTATTGTCACTCCTCTCAGATTGTTGGAACTGTAGAACTTCATACCGTAAGCTTCAGGCGACAAATCGACTCCGACAGCCACAATCCAATGCTTTAGAATCTTTTTAACGGCTGCCGGAAGTCTGAATATCGTGGGTCCCTGGCCATAGGACTCATAATAAATCTCCATGACGAGTCCTGCGGGGATTTTGATCTTACCCATAAACCTGAAGAAAATTCTCCCCACCCTTATCACTCTTATAGGACCATCCTTGTAACGGAAAATCTCCATGCCGGTGTCTTCCTCGTTGAAGCTGATCTTCAAAGGAGGCAATGCCAGCTCGAAGTGCATCCTGATTTTCAGCCGATCGACAAAATCCACGCTGCCACCAAGAGGTTTTCTGGTAAGAAGTTTTGTGAAGTGTATATCCTCTTCACCCGGAGTGTATCCGTTGATATAGACCCGGGTGACTATTTGCTCGTTTTCTTCATCCCATTTCGCATAGTCCCCCTTTGCCCGGGCAGGGGGCACATCGAATGCAAACAGGTAGACCCATCCTTTCCCGCCTGTCAGAGGGTCAATAATCTCTATCTCTTCGAATTTGCGAAATCCGGCTACCCATTCATCATTCGACACTCTGGCTCCGGTATCGAAACTCATAAAGACAAGCTCGTCCTGGGGGCTTAGAAGCCCGTCGCCCTCTTTTGTATTAGGTTTCGGGCCCTGAGGAAGGATGTAGGTATCGCGGTTTGGCGTAAGCTCATCTATCTGAAAGGGTATGAGCTTCAGGCTACCGTCGTGGTAAGCATAAAGCCGCAGGTTTTCGATTTTTTCGCCCAGAAAAACCGGGAGCAACTCGCCGCCGACGATGATGCCGTCGCGAGTACGGGAGAAACTCTTTTTCTCCAAAACCTCTGCATCCGCTTGTTGCGCAATAAGTAGCACGATGCAGACCAAGGAACACCATACTGTTTTTCCAAAGAATTTCATATTGAACCCTTTCTTAAAGAAGGTCTAAGTCTGAAGACCGAGACCTTAAGCCTTGGGCTTTAAATTAATCAACCTCTCTTATAGACTATGCCGTATCCGGCCGGGGGATATGTAAATTCAATGGCGTCGAAATCGCACACGGTGTAACAGGAAGCGCATTCGGTGCAGTACAGTTTGTAATCCTTATTCAACTCTGCCTTATTGTCTCGTATTTTCCAGAGGTCCATCCCGCAAATTATCACACAGTTGCGGCACCCGACGCATTTTTCCGGGTCGACGCTGATGAAATCCACTGGCGACGGATTAACGGTAACCAACTCTCTTTTTTCAAGGATTATCTCACTCATGACTGTCCTCCGGTCATCCCGCCTTTCATCATGGGCGCTAACATGGGAGCCATTTTCTTGATCCCTTCGATGAAATTCTTGATTTTATCTCGAGACGCCTCTTCGGCAATCGGGAAATAATACCGCGCCAGAAACATCAATTGCGGAATCATTTCCACCAGAATGCCCGGCACTCGCAACATCCCCTCGGCATGAGGCTCGGCCATTGTCAGCATACCGTAAAACATGGCGTCGGCAAGGTTATCGAAAAGATCGTAGAATGTTTGCGAAGTCCATTGGCTGAAAAAATCCCGAAGCACTGCTCCGGAGGTGAAATCGACACCGACCGGCGACGTTTTGAGTTCCACCATGTATTGTTCCAGGTATTTCTTCGAGAAGTCCTTATCGTTATGCGCGCGGACGGCCACCTGTGCTGCAAGGCGCGATGAATACATGGCCTGCCACACGCCTTCCGCCATAAACGGCTCGGGCACGCCGGCCGCGTCGCCACCGAGCATCAGGCCTCCGGTGTATATTCTTTCCGGAAAGGATTTTAGCCACGGCAGGAAATGCAGTTGCCATTCCTGCGGCTCGGCCCTTGTGGCTTTTATCAACCGCTGAACGAAGTCCAATTTCAGGTTGTCTCGAGCGGATTTTGCGGAAAGGTTTTTACCCGCTTCAATTTCCGATTGCAGGGTTTTGGCCGGGCGCGAACCTATATGGAACCCATCGCGGAAAATGCACACATACCCGCCACGATCCGGCCCCATGAATATGTGCACGTTGGTGTCACCGCAATACTCGGCGATACGATCGGGGTCGGCCTTGAAGTCGATGGTGGCCAGAACGGTTACGTCGTCTTTTCTCCATTTTTTACGCAGCCCGGCCTTTTGCGCCATCAGGGAATGAGCGCCGTCGGCCGCGATCACCACCGGAGCGCGGTACTCGTTCCCGTCACCGTCGACCACTCCGACCACGTTGGTGCCATCACGGATGACATCGGCGGCGAGCGTTTTGAGCTTTAAATCGGCGCCGGCGGCCACCGCTTTATCCGCCATCCACTGGTCGAACTCGGGCCGGTACATCATCTGAATCATAAACTCGCTTGCCTGTGGATAGCTGTTGCGCTTGGGCGGTGTGAATCCCCATATCATGCGGTCGCCGTTTTGCGGCATTGGTTTGACGATGTGCATCACCCCGAATTTTGTCGGCCATTTCGATGGTACGTCAAGATCGTGGATGTAGTCGAAATCCCGGTACGCTTTCGGCGACAACCCGAACCCGGAAGAGTTCTTCTCGCCGCAGAAATTCCCTCGCTCCAGCATCACAACCTTTAGGCCGTTGTCTGCAGCCTCCTTGGCGGCGGCGCTCCCTCCCGGTCCCCCTCCGACAACGACCAGGTCATAATTGTTGTTACTCATCATACTCCCCCTTTTGTTATTAGTTTATTACTCCAAGCACTTTAAGAAGAGGCTGTAGGTAAGAAGAAAAACCGCCGCCTGCTATTACTATATCATATCGCGCCATTTTTAACTCCTGTTTTCTTTATTCAAAAGTGATTTTTTCTTATGTTTGAATCTCGTCTATGGATGGCACATACCATTCCTCGTCTCCCGTAGAGTTAGGATCAAATGCTTTTTTAATTTTGGCCTGCCAGAGGTGATAATTAAAAAGTTTGGGACCGTATATCTTCCATGCGCCCGGCGGCAAGTTTGAAAGCCCAAGGCCCAGGGTATGCTCGACGGTGGATTCCGCCGATTCCTCGAGATACCTTTGGCGTCCTTCGGCTCTTCCGTCACGCCGATCAAACATGGCGGCAGTTTCACAATGGCCCCAGTTGGCCGTCCCTTCGTATATTCCACCCCACCCGATGTCGGACATATCGTCCTTAAAATAATCCTCGTCTATGAACTTCTGCTTGACCTTCATTGCCACTTCCGCTTGTTTAATTGCGTTGTCGTATTCCATGGGGCTGCCATAACTGGTAAGGAAATCTCCACCCGCCCGGAAAGTCAATGCCGTCAGAATGGATCGGACACCCATTGTCCACCACCAGAATCCATAACCGGGCGTTTTAGTAAGATCGAGAAGTATACATCCGGTTTCAAGGGTGATTTTCCTTAAGACCTTTTCCTGATATTCCACCTCTCTTTTGGATTCGGAACTCAACAATGCAACACCCAGATGTTCGAAGGCTTTAAACATTGTTCGTAAGGCTTTGGATTCAAATATCCTGTCACCGGCTCTGGGTATAAACAGGTCAATCCCCGCATTTAAAGGGCTTCTACAGAACCAGTATGCAATTTCGGCGTTGCCTATCTTGTATGCGAGATCGGCGAATTTTTCAAAACTCGGGGCAACGATCCAGAACATTTTTTCCGTCTCCGGAACTTCCGTCTGAACGTCCATTAAAACCCCATCAACCTTCGGCTCTTTGGGTCCATACCAGGGGTAAAGCTTGATGGCACACTTGGTGAACACCCCGAGAGATCCTTGTGTACCCGAGAATCCCCTCATGATACCTCGAAGACCTGGACCCGGCCCGTCCCCGCTGAACCATCCCGCATTGCAACCGGGCGATCCAAGCTTTAACACCTCGCCATCCGGTAATACCCATTCCACGCCGAGCGGGTTGCGACCTCCATAGCCGGTTGAAAGGCCCGTTCCTCCATAACCCCATCCTGAGGTAGTGCTTGCTAGAATGGAAGTATTGGGACCGGCGCCGATTATATGGCAATTCAGGCCCACCTTCATGGCTTCCGCCTGAAGCTGGCCACAACAAACATAAGGCTCTACCACGGCGTATTTGTTCTTTTCGTCGAGTTCGATGATCTTGTTCATGCGACGCAGGTCAATTTGTAACTCGCCCTCTTCCGAAGGACCGCCCCATGCAGCCCAGCCCGTACTGTGAGCCTTGAATTTTACTCCATACTTATTGCATATTTTAACGATGGCCTGAACGTCCTCCGTAGTCTCGGGCAAAGCAACAGCCGCCGGCCGGGGTATCCATTTCTGAGCGGTCAGGCTGAATATGGGCTGCCAGGCGTAACCGTCCAACACTCCCGGCTCCTGGGAGATATTATTTTCGCCTAGCACGTTTTCCAATTCGCCGTACATATCTTTTGGAAGCAATTTCATTCTATTTCCCTTCCATAGACATCGCGAGAATATCAATCACGTCGTAAACTTTCATATCCTCACCGCTTTCCTCGATCTCGTCATTAAAAACCCTCTCACACCAGGGACAGGCAGTTACTATTGCCTCCGCTCCCGTAGCCTTCGCTTCCACTATCCTGTCCTTTGCGGTCCAACTTGCAAACTCGGGATATGCTTCATATACTCCCCCGCCCGCACCGCAACACCAACTGTATTCCCTGATCCTCTCCATCTCCACAAAATCCATACCCGGAATGGAATTGATAATATTTCTGGGCGGATCGAATATTCCCATATTACCCGTCTGTTTGAATTTAACGGGCCTGAGCAGTTTATTATCCCCACTCCAGCCGGATTTATATATTTCCCCTCTTCTGCCGAGATGGCAGGGGTCGTGGTAGGTTACACGCATGGGAACATTCTTTTTTGGCCGGAGTTTATTTTCCTTGATAAGCGAATCCGCATACTCCGTGGTGTGCAGAATTTTCACACCTAGGTCCAGCCCATTCTTGGGATAGAGATACTTGAAAGTGTAATAGCAATCGGAACACGGAGTTACCAGCAACTTTGCCCCGGAGGCTCTTACCCTGCTTGCCATGTCTTCAGCATAATTCCTCATTTCCCCCTGGTAACCAATTTCAAATGCTCTCCCGCCACAACAGGCCTCTTCTTTGCCGGCTATTCCGACGTCCGCTCCCGAATTCCTCAGCAATACAACCCAGTTGCGCACGGAATCCCTTAAATCCTCATCGTATGAAAATCTGCATCCGGCATGAAAAAGTACATCCACTTCTTGAGTATTGACGTCAACCAAATCAAGGCCATCCGCCCATTTTCCGCGATCACATTTTTGCATGCCGAGCGTATTGTCTTCCCGCTTCATGGAATCAATCATGAATTGGTGTTCGGGCAGGATCAGTCCCTCTTCAACACACTTTGCGCGCAGCGCAAGAAGAACATCGGCAAGATCAATGTCGTCCCTGTAGGCCTGGCATGAAACCTGGCACGCGCCGCAAAGCTGGCACTTGTATATGATTTCCGATATGGCCTCGTTAAGCTCGCTCCTGCCTTCCAAAATTGAGTTGGCAATAATCATTTTGCCGCCACCGGAAAATGCGTGAAAATTGTACCTGTCCACCGAAGGGCAGACCTTGGCAAACCGCCAGCTCTTTATCTGGGCCATGGGTATCCACTTGCACAGGGAACATCTCGAACAGCCCTCCATATCGTTTTTCAACGCCGCCAGTCGGCTCATGCCCGAACCCCCTTTCCGAAGCAAAGTTTGCCGGGGTTAAGAATTCCATTCGGGTCGAATATATCCTTCATCTTTTTCAATGCGTTTGCCGTATCCGGACATTTTTTATAGATCATATCCGCCCAGGCTCCGTAAGGCCTGGAAAAAAAACCTCCCTTATCAATACACGCCCTGCTCGCACTATTGAGAAGGGCCTTGACCCGTTCGGTCTCTTCGGAATTTTCCGGGTCATACATAAGGC